>JAFSZW010000162.1 GCA_017458865.1 Clostridia bacterium | reverse complement strand
TTAGCCCCCAACCCCCGCTTTATAGGGAGTGGCCGCAAGGCCACTCCCGGTTTTGTTTGATGCGGGCATCTCTTTCATCCGGATCGGCAGCGGCAATGACATCTCCATGTAAGATGGGGGACAGGTGGAACGGTTTGTCCGGTATGCAGAAGGAGTTCTAAATTTCAATTTGGAAAGATGGCTGTCTTGTACAGAAAAACATGATATGTTATAATGATTTCAACTTAATAGAACCGATCAGGTGTCGACAGTTTTCCTGTGAGGAAAACCCTGAACGGAAGTTTGGAGGAGATCGAAATGAGTGTAAACATCATCATTCGAGATGCCGTCAAGAAGTATGGGGACAATGTCGTAATCGGTGACCTGTCGCTTGATATTCGCGGCGGGGAATTCTTTACGCTGCTTGGCCCATCCGGCTGTGGCAAGACAACACTGCTGCGGATGATTGCCGGCTTTAACAGCATTGAAGGCGGCGATTTCTACTTCAATGATACCAGAATCAATGATCTGGATCCCGCACGCAGGAACATTGGCATGGTGTTCCAGAATTATGCGATTTTCCCGCACATGAGTGTCAGGAAGAATGTGGAATTCGGACTTAAGAACCGGAAGTTTGACAAGAGCAAGATCCATGAGCAGGCGGACAAGTTTCTCAAGATCATGCAGATTGATCAGCTTGCTGAGCGCATGCCGGACCGGCTCTCAGGCGGACAGCAGCAGCGCGTCGCGCTGGCGCGTGCACTTTGCATTGAGCCGGATGTGCTGCTCATGGATGAGCCGCTGTCGAATCTTGACGCGAAACTGCGCGTAGAGATGCGGACGGCCATAAAGGAAATCCAGAACACGGTCGGTATCACGACGGTGTATGTCACGCATGACCAGGAGGAGGCCATGGCCGTCTCTGACCGGATTGCGGTCATGAACGCCGGCGAAATCCAGCATGTCGGTACACCGAAGAATCTGTATCAGCGGCCGGCAAACATGTTTGTTGCGACATTCATTGGCCGGAGCAATATCTTTGATGGAACGATGAAGGTTGTAGACGGCAAGGCAGAGGTGACGATGCCGACCGGATACAAGGTCATGTTTGATACCGTTGCGCCGGAGAACCTGAAGGACGGCAGCATTAAGATCTGTGCACGTCCTGAGGAACTGATTGTCCAGCAGTCGGGCGCACCCGGACTCTCTGCTGTGGTGGATGACTGCGTCTTCCTGGGTCTTAACACGCATTACTTTGTCCATCTGACAACGGGCGAGAAAGCGGAGATCATCCAGGAATCCACGATTGACTCCATTATCGAGCCCGGCACCCCGGTAAGTCTCAGACTGAATACCGAGAAGGCGAATCTGTTCTCTCCCGATGGTTCACGCAATCTCCTGACAGGTGTCATCAACGACCTGAAAGTCAAAGGCAGGTAGGGAAGGAGAGGATCACGTGAAAAAGAAGGTTGAAGTCTGGTCGGTCATCAGCTGGGTCATGGTTGGACTTTTCGTCCTTTTCCTGATCTATCCCATGGTCGGCATCCTGAATCAGGCTTTTTTCAATCCGGAAGGGGCATTTACCCTTGAACAGTTTGTAAAGTTCTTCTCTACACCGTATTACTCCTCAACGATTCTGAACAGCTTTCAGGTGACGCTGGCGGTTATGGCCGTTACGCTGCTGATTGGAATCCCCTTTGCCTATTTCTACTCGTTCTTTTATCTCAAGGGCGCGAAGTTCCTGTTTGTAACCGCGATCCTGTGCTGCATGTCAGCACCGTTTATCGGCGCTTACAGCTGGATCATGCTCCTCGGACGGAACGGCGTCATAACCGTGTTCCTCAAGAACGCGTTTGGCATCAAGATCGCCAGCATCTACGGTTTCGGCGGCATCCTGATGGTGCAGGCGCTCAAGTTCTTCCCGCTCGTCTTTGTCTATATGAACGGTGCGTTCAAGTCCATTGACAACACGCTGATCGAGGCATCGGCGAACATGGGCTGCACAGGCGTCAAGCGTTTCTTTACAGTTATCATGCAGCTTTCCATGCCGACCATTCTGGCGGCTGCACTGCTGGTTTTCATGCGGGCGTTTGCTGATTTCGGCACTCCCCTGTTGATTGGTGAGGGATACCGGACATTCCCGGTTGAGATCTACAATCAGTATCTGGGTGAGAATGGAACGAACCACAACTTCGCGGCAGCAATTTCCGTTATTGCCATCGTTGTGACGGCGCTCGTGTTCTTCCTCCAGAAGTTCCTGACAACCCGGTACAACTTCTCCATCAATGCACTGCATCCGATTCAGAAGCGCAAACCCAAGGGAATTGCCGGTATTCTGATGTATATCTACTGCTACGGGCTGATTGCCCTGGCATTTATGCCGCAGCTTTATATCATCTATCTGTCGTTCCGCAACTGTGATGGCGCGGTCTTTAAACCGGGATTCTCCATGGGGAACTACCAGAAGGCGATGAAGAAACTGCTGGTGCGCTCCATCAACAATACGCTCATTTTCGGTGTGGTCAGCCTGCTGATCATCATCGTCCTGGCGATCCTGATTGCCTATCTGGTTGTGCGGCGTGCGCGGCTCATCAACCATACGATTGATACGCTTTCCATGCTGCCGTACATCATGCCGGGATCCATTATCGGTATCGCACTGGTTATTGCGTTCGGCAAAAAGCCCTTTGCACTGACGGGCACCATGGCGATTATGATTATCGCGCTGGTCATTCGCCGAATGCCGTACACGATACGATCTGCAACGGCGACGCTGCAGAATATCCCCATCAGCACCGAAGAGGCGTCCATTTCACTTGGTGCCGGGAAGATCAAGACGTTCTTTACGGTTACCACGCCCATGATGGGCAACGGCATCATGAGCGGTGCCATCCTGAGCTGGGTGGCAATCGTTACGGAACTTTCGAGCGCCATCATCCTGTACAACAACAAGACGATTACGCTGACCATGTCCACATATGCGGCCATATCGAGAGGCAATGACGGTCTCGCCTGCGCCTTTGCCGCAATCCTGACCGTACTCACAACGATTTCCCTGATCATCTATCTGGCTGTAACCAAGTCGGAGGATATCAAGCTCTGATTCCGCTATTACAGGTCAATCCTGTAAATAATAAAAGGAGGTTTTCTTTATGAAGAAGATCGTATCTCTTATCCTGGCAGCCGCCATGCTGCTGTGCCTGAGCATCGCCTTTGCTGAAGAGGTAAAAGGCCCGCTGGTTCTGTACAGCTCCATGACCGACAACGACATTGACAACCTGATCGAAGCGTTCAACGAGATCTATCCCGATGTTGAGATCGAAGTCGTGAACGGCTCCGCCGGCGAGCTTGAAGCCCGTGCCCGCGCCGAGAAGGACAACCCGCAGGGCGACGTCCACTGGGGCGGACTCTCCCCGTCGGATGGCAATGTCAATGATGACATCTTCGCACTGTACACCTCTCCGTATGAGGATGATCTGCCGGCGGCTTACAAGTCTCACAATGGCCGTTACAATCAGGACCATCTGAGCACCATCTGCTTCTGCGTCAATGTTGAGCTCGAGAAGGAACTGGGCCTTGACATCAAGACCTACGAAGATCTGCTCAATCCGGCACTCAAGGGCCGCATCGTGCTTTCTGACCCGAACTCCTCCTCTGCTGCATGGAACAACCTGTGCAACATCTTCGCCGTATACGGAAATGATTCCGATGAGGCATGGGCAATCATGCGCGGCATGCTGGAGAATGGCATGGTCATCTCCACCTCTTCCTCTGTCTGCTTCAAGAGCGTTGACTCCGGTGAGTATGTCGTTGGCCTGACCTACGAGGACGGCGCTGACACCCTGCTCAAGTCCGGCTCCAACAACATCCGCATCCAGTATCCTGAGAATGGCGCATCTGCCACCTCCATGGGCTGCGCTGTGCTCGAGGGCTGCCCGCATCCGGAAGCTGCAAAGGCTATGGTCAACTTCCTGATGAGCCCCGAAGGCCAGACCGCACTTGCCAACCGTCTTGAGACCCTCCGCTTCACCAACCCGAAGGCTGAGTATGAGCTCAAGTGGCTGCCGGCAGACGACACGATCAACTGGGTTGACCGTGATGTCGCATGGCTGACTGAGCACAAGGGCGAGCTGCTCGACAAGTGGAATGCACTGTATGCTGAGATCAACAAGTAAACCTGTCAGATAATGAGGAGCCGGCTTGCCGGCTCCTTTTTTGTGCAGAATGCATGAACAGAGCGTATCAAATTCAGGACGAAAAGATGCCTGAAAAACAGATTCCATCAAGGCGGGATGTTATTTCCGGTCAGACCTGTCTTTTCGTTATATTTTACTAATTTTTTCAAGGTGAGTAGACTTTTTCTTGACAGAAAGCGCGTACAGGCATAAAATACCTTCCAGTCAAAGTGAAGGCTTGAGTTGAATCTCAATTCGCCCGATTTTTACGGACCTGCTCCGTTTACATAATAATTGAATATGAGAGAAAAGAAGCAAACGACCTGTTGCTCGAGGACAGATTGACGCATAATATTCCTTAATTTGGCTGCTTTTGATTTGCTGTTTTGAGGAGGGGATTCGTTTTTTAGCGGCAATTTGCCGGTGCAGTTTCGCTCCTGTCGGTTTTCCGGTCTTTTCGTGATGAAATACCGGTTTATGTGTTCAGGAGGGATTCTGCGCATATGGTGGCAGTATGCCTGTTTGGTTCTGGAATCGACCGCTTTCACACGCGACATTGAATGCACGCCGTAGTGCAATTGATGAAGAAATTAGGAGTCTTAAAAGGAAGGAGTGTGAGAGTGTGCCGATTATTTTTGCTATTCTGGCTATTATTGCAGCACTGGCCATTGGTGCCGCTGCAGGATATATTTACCGCAAGAATATCCAGGAACGGAAGATAGGACGTACGGAGGAATATGCCCGGAATCTTCTGGATGATGCCCAGCGTCGTGCAGAGGAGAAAAAGAAAGAGAGCATTCTTGAGGCGAAGGAGGAAGTCATTCGTCTTAAAAATGAACTGGACCGCGAAGTGCGTGACCGGCGGTCTGAGGTACAGCGCTCTGAGCGGCGCGTAGCTCAGCGCGAGGAACAGCTCGACAAGAAGTCGGATGCGCTGGACGCAAGAGAACTGACGCTTGAGCACAAGCAGGCAGATCTCGAAAAACTGACCAATGAAGCCCATGAGTACCTCGAGAAGCAGAAGACTGCGGCAGCCGAGGCAGAAGAGCTTGCCAAGGAACGGGAAGTGAAGCTCAGGGAAGAGCTTGAGCGCGTTGCCCAAATGACTTTATACGAGGCACGGGACATGATTATCGATCGTGTCCAGAAGGAAGCCTATCATGACGCAGGCATTCTGGTGCGCGAAATTGAGCAGAATGCGCGTGATGAGGCCGACAAGAAGGCAAAGAACATCATTACCCTGGCCATCCAGCGCTGTGCATCGGATCATGTTGCTGAAACGACAGTGTCCGTCGTGTCATTGCCGAACGAGGACATGAAGGGACGGATTATCGGACGTGAGGGCCGGAATATCCGTACACTTGAAACCGCGACCGGCGTTGACCTGATCATAGACGACACGCCTGAGGCGGTTGTGGTTTCCGCGTTTGATCCGGTCCGCAGAGAAGTGGCCCGTATGGCGCTTGAGAAACTGATTGCGGATGGACGTATCCATCCCGCCCGGATTGAGGAAATGGTCGAGAAAGCCCGCCGTGAGGTGGATGCCACCATCCGGGAGACCGGCGAACAGGCAATCTTTGAGACGAACATGCACGGAATCCATCCGGAGCTGGTGAAGCTCCTTGGACGGATGCGGTACAGGACCAGCTATGGTCAGAACGTCCTCAAGCATTCGATTGAGGTGTGTCATCTGGCAGGCCTCATGGCCGCAGAACTGGGCGCAGATGTGCAGCTTGCGAAGCGTGCAGGTCTTCTGCATGACATCGGCAAGGCAGTGGACCATGAGCAGGAAGGTACGCACGTGGAACTGGGCGTAGAGCTGTGCAAGCGGTATCATGAGTCCCAGGAAGTCATCCATTGTATTGCTGCCCATCACAACGACATTGAGCCGCAGACCATTGAGGCAGTCCTGGTCCAGGCCGCGGATGCCATCTCTGCAGCAAGGCCCGGTGCAAGGCGTGAGTCGATTGAGAATTACATCAAGCGGCTTGAAAAACTGGAAAGCATTGCCTCCGAGTTCCAGGGTGTTGAGAAGTCCTTCGCGATCCAGTCCGGTCGTGAAATCCGGATTATGGTCAAGCCTGAGGACATCAATGATGATGGAACCGTGGTACTGGCAAGGGAGATTGCAAAGCGCATTGAGAGCGAAATGGAATACCCGGGCCAGATCAAGGTCAATGTTATCCGCGAAACCCGCGCAACCGAGTACGCAAAATGAACAAAAAGACGATCCACCGGCGGTGGATCGTCATTTTGCCGTTTCGGTTTTGTTATGCTTTTTTGAAGCCGGCCGGAGGCTTTCGGCGGTCAGCTTTCCGGCGCGTCTCAGGAACTTGGGAACCGGTTCCGGCTCTGCTTTGAGCTTTTTCAGAATATCCTGCGTGCAGATATTGAACAGATCATTGTCCGTCGCGATATAGTGCATGATCAGCCTTGTTTTGAAACGCCTGAGTGTCGACTTTGAAAAGGGCGGCATTTCATTGGTGGTTGTGTGCAGGGCGTACTGAAAGGTAAGGTCCGTCATAATCCGCAGGAGCAGTTCATCATCCGAGATGCCATGGAGCTGCTGGAGAATGCAGGCACCGTACAGCAGGCTGATCGGTGCAGATGGACGTCCCGAGGATGCGTACAGGGGATCAAAAATGGCCTCATCAATCAACGGAAAAAAGCGTTCCCCGAACGGACCTGCCCAACTGTTGGTTACCGCTTTCTGGGTTGAGGGATGGGAGTGCTCAAAGTGATCCTCAAAGAAATTGATCTGACGGGATGTCGTTGTGTATTTTCTGGCCATAACGAACCTCTGTGGATATCAGTGCTGACCGGATAAAGCACAATGCTGTGCCGCAATAACCGGAATTTGAGTATATTTTACTGGTTGTTCGGACAAAAATCAATGCCGGCATCAGGAAAAGCGCCAAAAACCGCATCTCAATGCATTTTAATTGGATGAATTTGGGCTGGACAGAATGAAGAAGCATTTGACGAAAATCAGTTCATACAATATACTGGTTCAGGTGAAATAAGAAAACGCGTATGCAGGAAACAAAGTGCAGCTGGGACAGCACAATTAGCAGCATTGAATGCTGATAGATACAAATTAGAAAGGGGCAATGGAGATGAATCGAGAACAGGCACGTACACTGGCGGAGCATCTTGTTGGACAGATGACGCTGGAGGAGGCTGCGGGGCAGTTGTCTTTCCGTGCGCCGGCAATTGAACGGCTCGGTGTTCCGGCGTATGACTGGTGGAATGAGGCGCTTCATGGCGTGGCGAGAGCAGGTATGGCGACGATGTTCCCGCAGGCGATTGGCATGGCGGCAACATTTGACACGGACCTGATCAGGCGCCTTGGCGATGTTGCGTCAACTGAGGGCCGCGCCAAGTACAATGCTGCATCTGCGCACGGGGATACGGATATTTACAAGGGGCTGACATTCTGGTCCCCGAACATCAACATTTTCCGTGACCCAAGATGGGGCAGAGGACAGGAAACCTTTGGCGAGGATCCTTTCCTGACCGGTGAGATGGGTGCTGCGTATGTCCGCGGTCTGCAGGGAGACGGTCCTGTCATGAAAGCAGCAGCCTGTGCCAAGCACTTCGCGGTGCATTCGGGTCCTGAAGATCTGCGCCATGAGTTCAATGCAGAGGCAACGCCCAGGGACATGGCAGAGACGTATCTGCCGGCATTCAAAAAGCTGGTGACGGAGGCCAGAGTTGAGTCGGTAATGGGTGCCTATAACCGCACGAACGGGGAACCGTGCTGCGCGTCAAAGGCACTGATGAAGACGCTCAGGGATGACTGGGGATTTGAAGGGCACTTTGTATCTGACTGCTGGGCCATCCGGGATTTCCATGAGGGACACCATGTGACCGAAAATGCGGTTGAGTCGGCGGCAATGGCGATTAATGCCGGTTGCGATCTCAATTGCGGCTGCTCATACGAGAAGCTGGTCACGGCGGTTAAGAGTGGTCTGGTAGATGAGGAAACGGTCCGGGCCAGCGCTGTCCGCCTGTTTACGACACGCTATATGCTGGGTATCATGGGCGAGCCGACCGAGTATGACACGATTCCATACACGGTTGTTGAGTGTCCGGAGCATCTGAACGAGGCGGAGCGGGCTGCCCGCGAGGGCTGTGTGCTGCTTAAAAATGACGGCATGCTGCCGCTGAATCTTGAACGCATCCGCACGCTTGGCGTGATCGGACCAAACGCGGACAGCATTTCATCGCTGATCGGCAACTATCACGGGACATCTTCCCGTTACATTACGGTTCAGACCGGCCTGCAGGATGCGCTTGCGGACAAAGTACGCGTATTGTGCTCCGTAGGCTGCCATCTGTACAAGGATCGCGTGGACGGACTTTCTGCATGCAGGGACGACCGCCTTGCTGAGGCACTCACGGTGGCGGAAAGCAGCGATGCGGTTATATTGGTTGTCGGACTGGACGAAACGCTTGAGGGTGAGCAGGGTGATACCAGCAACCCGTACGGTTCTGCTGACAAGCGGCAGCTGTATCTGCCTGAATCCCAGCAGCGGCTGATGGATGCTGTTCTCGCCGTCGGCAAGCCGACGACAATTGTGTTGCTGGCAGGCAGTGCCATAGATCTCGGGGCGGCGGGCGAAAAGGCCGATGCGGTTCTCCTTGGCTGGTATCCGGGCGCCCGCGGTGGAAAAGCTATTGCCGAGCTGCTGACAGGCCGGGTCTCTCCCTCTGGCAAGCTGCCGGTGACCTTCTACCGGAACGAGCAGCTGGCCGATATGCCGGACTTTACGGATTACGCCATGAATGGGCGCACCTACCGTTACTTTGACGGGAAACCGCTGTATCCGTTCGGTTTCGGACTCACCTACGGCGATACATTTGTCAGTAAGGCAGAAAAAGAGGTGACAGGGGACGGCATCGTAGTAAATGTCACGGCCCATAATCAGGGTGACTTGGATACCGAGGATGTCATTGAGATCTATGCACAGAATGAGGGCAGCAGGTTTGCACCGGCTCATCCACGACTTTGTGCGTTCAGACGTGTCTATATTCCTGCACACGGGGAAATTATGGTCACGATTCCGGTCAATGCCGAAAACCTGATGGTGGTAACGGATGACGGTTCGCTGATCAACGACGGAACAATCGTTTTGTATGCTGGAATGGGTCAACCGGATGAGCGTACAGCGGAACTGACCGGCCATCCGGCCGTGGAGATTCGGTAATCTCTGAACTGCCGCGCCGGGCCGGGATGACGCGCCCAGGTACCGAAAAGCCGAAATGCCGGCGGACCGGCAGGCGGATGCTGCTTTTATGAAAGCAGCATTTGCCGGTGAACCGCGGTACTCGGCATCCATGCCCGGACGCTTACTGCTTTGGATACAGATAAAGCCTTTCGCAGCGTGAACACATTGTGTTCCGTGCAGCGAAAGGCTTTTTTGATATGGACAGAATTATGATTGGTAGTGATCTACGTGATCAAAGAAGAGGTGGTCCAGGGCGAAGAAACTGCCCTCAGCATCCATTTCCTCAAGTGGTCGCTGGTCAAACCGGATTTCGAAGGGATGGGAGGTCGGCAGGTAACGGAAATCAGCCATCTGGCTTCTCAGTTCGGATTCGAAGTAGGGATCTGCGTGACCGTAATCTCCCTGGAAAATGACCAGATCCGGGTCGAACACCAGCGTGATGTTTCGCAGTGCGCGGGCAAATGTGCCGGCCAGGGTATGAAGGGTATCCCGGACAGGAATGTCACCGGCAGAGCTCCTGGCAAAAATCTGCGGAATGGTATAAACGGGCGTGGGTTCTGAATCCTGATGATGTTCCCGGAGCATCTGGTTGACGCGGGCCTTGGAGACGAGACGCTCAAAACAACCATGGCTGCCGCAGCCGCATGCCTCGGGATCATTGGGATCGATAATCATGTGGCCGATCTCCCCGATCAGGGCGTTTCGGCCATTCAGAATGTGTCCGCGCTCAATCATGCAGCCGGAAAGGCCCCAGGTGGTGAACAGGACGAGGACGCGTTTGGTGCGGACATCCGGATCTGCCAGATATGGACGGGCACACATCTTTCCGGCATTTTCTATGAACAGGGGTGTTTCCGTGCCAAGAAGCGCATGCAGGTCATCCAGCAGATGAATGTGGGTTCCCCATTCCGGTTTGTGTGACGAGAAGAGCAGGGTGCCGGTTTCGTGATCTACGGTACCGGGAACGGAAACGGAGGCAGCAACGACGGAGGAGGGCGCAATTTGATTCTCGCCAAGCAGATCTGAAACGGCTGCGGCCAGTCGACGACTTGCGTCGCGCGAGGTTTCGGGCAGCGGCTCATTGATGGTTCTTGACGCAATGGAATCATGCTTGATCGAATACAGATGTACGCGCGTTTCCTGCGGCCAGAGCGAAAGGCATACGTAATAGCGTTCCTCATCCAGGGAAAACTGTTCCGGACGTTTGCCGCCGGTGCTCGTCGATTTGCCTTTGCCGCGCGATATAATGATCCCGGATTCCATGAAGTAATGGATGCACTTCATGACTGTTGGACGGCTGAGTCCGGTGATTTCGGATACTTCATTGGCATCATAGGTATCACCGCTGCGGAAAACCTGGAGAACGGCTTTGCGGTTAGCTACTTTCAGGTCATTCAGCATGGCGGGTGAATCGGACTGGAACGACGGCATAAAGTTCACTCCCTTCGCCGTTTTGGTATTTCCGGAACGGAAAACAGATGTGCGGAATCAAGCAGACAGCGCGATAACTGCTCAAAGAATACTTCTATATTATAATTGAATGCATGAATTAAGAAAAGGGGCATTTTGAATTTTCATATCAGGCATCCATGGCATTGGACGGGTAAATGTATGCTTTTAACCAATGAGGGAACACGAGCTCAGGACAGGCAAAAGTCCGGGATTCGAAAATGCCTTGCGAATAATGATTGAATTGAACCGGTGGTTCGTGTATAATGCGCAGGAAACACCGTCCGGAAAACTGGGTTGCTGCAGATACGGGTTATGCTCGATGCAGCTGCAGGCCGGAATATGTGCCTGAGGGAGGAACTGGGAATGAGGCTGATTACATATGCACCGGTCATGGAGGGACAGTCCCAGCCGGATGTACACCTGACCGTGTATCTGCAGGAACCGACAGATGCGTTGGCGATTCAGGAAAGACCGCTGATCCTGGTCTGTCCGGGC
>JAFSZW010000161.1 GCA_017458865.1 Clostridia bacterium | reverse complement strand
TCAGCCGCGGCGATTCTCATGCGTGAACAGCTCATGGATGTATTGGATACGCTGGCTCCGCGCGAGAAGAAGGTGCTTATCCTGCGCTTCGGCCTTGAGGATGGACGCCCGAGGACGCTTGAGGAGGTCGGACAGATCTTCCATGTGACCCGGGAGCGCATCCGCCAGATTGAAGCCAAGGCCCTGCGAAAACTGCGTCAGCCCAGCCGCAGCAACCAGTTTCTGGATTTCCAGTATACAGAGTAATCCTGAGGCATTATCTTTTTGAACCGGGAGCATTTCCATGTATCACTCGAAAAAACCACTGGATGCCAGGCTGCGGGCAGCGGCTGACATGGCACTTGAAATGCTGCGCGGCATTGAGCATCCCCAGGCAGCGGATATTGGCTGCGACCACGGATTTACAACGGCCTATCTCCTCCGTCAGCGCCCGGATCTCAGGATGGTGGCGGGGGATATCAGCGAGGCATCGCTGGCAAAGGCCCGCATTCTTCTTTCGCAGACAGGAATGGAGCGCCAGGTTGCCACCATCTGCGGAGATGGTCTTGAGGTGCTCAGGGATCAGCCGCCCATGGATGTGATCATTATTGCGGGCATGGGTGGACGCACCATCCTTGAGATTCTTGAACGCGGACAGGCATTCATCGGACAGGCAGGCCTCATCCTGCAGCCCAATACCGAGATTCCGGCATTGCGCGAGGGACTCTGCCGACTGGGCATCGGCATCCGCCGGGAGGCGTTTCCCGAGGCTGGCGGCCGTCAGTATGTCGTTCTGCTTGCCGAAAAGGATGCACCGATCCTTGATACTCCGGCCGGCTTTCGCTTGGGCACGGCGGTTCGCGGCATAGAGGGCATGGGTCAGCGCAAATATCTCATGTCCATCCGTGACCAGTTGGTCAAAAAGACGGAAAAGCTCTCTGCTGCTGCCACCGCGAGGACAAAGGCCCAGCTGGCGGAGGCCTTGGATGAGCTGCGAGAGCTGAGTGAGCTGCTCGGGGATTTGGATGGTTCTCTCTGATCTGAAAGGTGGATAAGCAATGAAAACATGTACGGTAGCCGACGTTCTCAGTCTTGTGAATGAGATTGCACCGTTTGATCTGGCAGAGGAATGGGACAATGTGGGCCTGCTGCAGGGATACAGAGGCGCAGAGGTCCGGCATATTCTGGTTGCGCTTGATATCACCGAGGATGTCGTCCGCGAGGCCATCACAAAGGACTGTCAGTGCATTGTGACGCATCATCCGTTTATGTTCCGGCCAATTCAGCGGGTAACGGATGAGACGCGGGAAGGGCGGATCATGCTGGAGCTTGCGCGAAGTGGGATTGCCCATATTGCAGCGCACACAAACCTGGATGCAGCGCCCGGCGGCGTGAACGATACGCTTCTTACATGCATCGGTGCAGTCAATATCCGGGGTGAAGGCTGCCTGCGTGCAGGCGATCTTGAGCCGGTTTCCTTTGGCAGCCTCTGCAGGCATATCGCCTCTGTCCTTAATGCCGAGGTGAGAACCTATGGCGATCCTGACAGGCTCTGTCATGTCATAGGCTGCTGCAGCGGCGCCGGGAGCGATGAGTACCGGGATGCCATGCAGCTTGGTGCGGATTGCTTTCTGACGGGCGAGGTAAGGCACAATGTTGCCCTTGATGCCCTTGATGACGGCTGTCTCATGATTGAGGCCGGCCATTACGAGACCGAACGCGTGATCTGTCCGGTGCTGGCCGAAACTTTACAAAAACGGTTAGATGAATTAGAATATGGTGTAAAGGTTACCTGCTTTGACCATAATCTGGTCGGGCGGAAAGAATAGGAGGAACCGATTTTGGAACAGTATGAACTGATTTGGGAATATCAGCAGATTGATATGGAGCTGGAACAGTATGAAAAGGAGATGCGGAACAACAGCAACCGCAAGGAGCTGATCAAGTACCGCGATTTTCTGCTGGAACAGCAGTCAACGCTCAAGAAAATCGAGTCCGATGTGGAGATCATGGCAGACCGCATGGAAGCGCTCGCCGATGAAATCCATCGGCTCGAGGGAGCGGTGAAGGACGCATCGGCAAAGCTG
>JAFSZW010000018.1 GCA_017458865.1 Clostridia bacterium | reverse complement strand
GCCATGGCAGCCACCGGTGAGGTTGATCCCGCCGTCGAATACGCAGATGCGGACTGGCTGGTAAAGAACGAGGATGGCACCTGGAAGATCACGGATATGCAGGGATTCATGGTGGGCACCGGTCTGGTCAGTCAGCGCAACAAGGCTATTCCCGGCTTTGATCCCCTCGACAAGTCCGCTGAGAACGATGCTTTCGGCCTGCCGGAAGAGGAGTCCGTGCACTTCGCCCGCAGTGTTGCACAGATCCTTTCTGACAATTATGACGAGCTCTCCGCACTGGACGGATTCAACCAGGAACAGGTGGACAGCTATATCAGCGAGGCGCTGACCGGTGACGGTGCGAGCGCCATCGAGAATCAGGCCAATCTGCTCAATGCGACAGAAATTATGCTGGGCTATGCCGGCTACAAGGCGGTAGATCCTGCCAAATACTGGCGCATTCGCAGTGGTACTGCAGATCAGCACACCTCTTTCAGCATTGGCTGCAACATCGGCCTGGCGGCTGAGCGCATGGGTTGTGATGTGGACTATCACCTGGTTTGGAACATGGGTCACGGCAGCAATGAAGGCAGTTCTACTGGCACCTTCATCGACTGGATCAACGCCATCTGTGCAGAGTAAGGGGAGACCGTCATGATGAAACGCATTATCGCCTGTCTTATTTTCTGCTGCTTGCTGTCCTTCCTGATGATTCCGGTGCTTGCAGAGAGCAGTGATCCATCTGCCTTCCTGTCCATTCTGACAGAAGGGAAAACAAACTGGTACTTTACCGGTGATCCCGTGAATGACAGTGACCTGCATACGATCCTTGAGGCAGGTGTCAACACCGCCAGCGCCATCAATGAACAGCCATGGGTCATTACGGTGATTACCGACTCCGAAATCATTGCGCAGCTTGCGGATACCACCAGCAGCGCAAAGGCACCTGTCATGATTCTGGTTTCGGTGACCAGCAGCAACGAAATGAAGATCCTGGATGCTGGCCTTGCTGTGCAGAGCATGCAGATCGCGGCCAGAGCACTTGGTTATGCCACAAAGATTGAAACCGCGCCAGCCCGGGCTGTTCGGAATGATCACTCAGGCGAGTGGGCTGCAAAGCTTGGAATTCCTGCGGATAAAGCTGCGCGGGCGGCACTGTTCATCGGACATGCGGACGGCACCGCAGATGCGGTAACATCGGCATCTGCCAGGAATGACTTTGACAGTGTGGTTCATTTCGTAACAGGTAAATAACCGCGAATGTGGCTATTTCCTGCCTGTGATCCATCAAATAGCAACAATGCCCTCAACCTTTGGCTGAGGGCATTTCGCTATTCGTGTGCATGATTATACAGGTTCTGGATGTCCGGCGGCAGATGATCCGGCAGCATCGCGTTGATTCGGTCTTCATTCCCGTCCTGCATGGCAGTATCGTAGTACCAGCATTTGTATTTCAGCATATCAAGCGTTTTCTCAAGCTGCCGCATTTCTTCCTCTACCGCTGCTTTTCTGGTTTCAAACAACTGTCTGCGTTTGGCATAGGTCGTGCTTCCTTCTCGGACCCATTCCATGAACTGTCTGATTTCCCTGATTTCGAGTCCGGACAGTTTCAGGCATTCAATGATCCGCAGGGCTTCCACCTCTTTCTCGCCGAACTTCCGGATGCCGTTGTGCCGCTCCATGTCAGGAAACAGGCCTTCTTTGTCATAATAGCGCAGTGTTGAGATGGGAATGCTGAACATCTCCGAGATCTGGCCGATTGTGTACATGTTAAACAGCCCTCAAATAAATGATCAATAATGCTTGACATAAAGTCAGGTTTATGAATTACAATGTCATTGTACCATAGAAGCTGTGGTGCGACAAGAAAGAATGGGAAACAGACGAATGGAGGAACAGACGTGAAAAAGCTTGGATTTGGACTGATGCGCCTGCCCCTGACCGATCCCAACAATGCGGCTGAGGTGGATGTGGAGCAGGTCAAACGAATGGTTGACATGTTTATGTCAAAGGGCTTTACCTATTTTGACACGGCCATTATGTACAACGCCTTTGCCAGCCAGAGAGTGGCCAAAGAGGCCCTTGTGGATCGCTATCCGAGGGAAAGCTTTACGCTGGCGACGAAGCTGCACAACGCCTTTTTTAACTCTTTCGAGGATCGGGACAGGATCTTCAATGAGCAGTTGGAGCAGACCGGTGCGGGATATTTTGACTACTATTTGATTCATGGAATTGAGGCAGGCAGTTACGGGCATTATGAGAAGTACGACTGTTTCAACTGGCTGCTAAACAAGAAGG
>JAFSZW010000160.1 GCA_017458865.1 Clostridia bacterium | reverse complement strand
TGCATCCTTTGACCTGGTGTTCCGCGCCCGCCTGCCAAGGTTCTGCTCATGAAAAGCTGCGGCGCCGAGAGCCGGAGAAAAGGTTTGTGCCTGGGCCTGACGCTCCGCTTGAGCCAGTCGGGTATCTGATCATGCGAAGCTGCGGTGTCGAGAGCAGAAGAGGCGGGTCTATGCCTGGGCCTCTCGCTCGGCTTGAGCCTGCCAGGTATCCGGCAGTGTGAAGCCGCGGTGCCAGGTGCCGGAGAAGCGGATTTACGCTTGGGCCCGGCGCGCAGTTGAGACGGCATTAATGTGCCACTTATGGGGATTCATGCCCCGGGAATGAATATTGAAAGCCCGAACGGGCTTTGGCCTGTTCAGGCATGGTTTGCCTTATCCCTCTTCAGGGAAATACCTGAGGAAAGAAGAGGTGAGTATGACATATTCGAGTGTAGGTATTCTTGCACTGATTCTGCATCTGATCGTCAATCATGATGTGCTGCTCCAGAATTCAAGCAGCGAAACGATCCCCGCACGTCAGCAGTATCGTGCGTTCCTGATTTCCGTTGCGGCGTTCTTTATCACGGATCTGTTATGGGGCGTGCTGTATGACGCGCAGCTGGTTCAGCTGAATTACCTGGATACCGTTGTGTATTTCGTGGCAATGGCCTGTTCCATTCTGTTCTGGACCCGGTTTGTGGTGGGCTATCTGGATGAGGTGAACTGGCTGGGGAAGGCGCTGCTCCTGGGCGGACGGCTGATTTTCCTCTTTGGCATTGTCATGCTCGGCGTTAACCTCATCAGACCGGTGATGTTCGCCTTTGATCCAGATGGGACGTATCATGCCGGAGAGGCCAGATATGTGGTCCTGATTACCCAGATCGGCATCTTCTTCCTGACAGGGATATATGCCCTGGCGACATCGGCAAAGCGGGAGGGCACCATGCGGCGCCGCTACAGGACAATTGCCCTCAGCAGCGTGTCCATGGGCATTTTCATCGCCATGCAGACGTACTATCCGCTGCTGCCGCTATATACCGTCGGGTGCCTTCTGAGCGGTTGCGTGCTGCACAGCTTTGTCCTTGAGAATGAGAAAGATGAATACCGGGATGACATGGAGAAACAGCTCCGTGAGAATATCCGGAAGGGCAACTATTACGACATGCTGACCGGCCTGCCGAGCATGACCCATTTCTTCGATCTCGCAGATGCGAGGAAAGAGGCCATCCTGGAAAGCGGCGGCTGTCCTGTGCTGCTGTACATGGATTTCAGCGGCATGAAGTTCTATAACACGCAGCATGGCTTTTCGGCGGGCGACATGCTGCTGCTGGATTTTGCGAGGATCCTGGTCGGGACGTTCAGCAATGAGAACTGCTGCCGCATCGGCGCAGATCACTTTGCAGTGATTGCCGAACAGGAGGGGATTGAGGACCGGCTGAACGAGATTTTCCATGAGTGGAAAAACAACGAGGGCGGAAGCTCTCTGCCGGTTCATGTCGGCATTTACGTTTTTCGGAACGAGAACAAGCATGTCAGCATCGCCTGCGACCGGGCAAAGCTTGCCTGCTTTGAATTGA
>JAFSZW010000159.1 GCA_017458865.1 Clostridia bacterium | reverse complement strand
GCTTTGCCGGGAAGCTTGTCGGCGGAACCTGGTCAAACTTGCTTTCGTCGTCGTGCACAATGCCGGCCTCAGTCGTATTGGAGACGATGATCTCAAGATCCTTGCTCCTCGCCAGCTCAAGTACGCTGTCCCAGCTCTCATACGGATTGAGGCAGCGGCTCACGCAGGAAAAGACGCGCTTGTCGTCAATTTTCTTTCCCTTCTCACTGCCGCGCAGATACAGCGTGTACAGGCCTTCCGGCTTGTTGATCAGCTCGGTGAGACCCATAGCGATGGGCTGAACAAGAACGACCTTGCCATTAAAGCCGGCCTTCTCGTTGGCGATGTCAATAAAGTCATCCACAAATGCGCGAAGGAAATTGCCCTCTCCAAACTGCATAACCTTTTCCGGCGCAGACTTGAGCACATATCCCTGATAACCGGATGTCTCAAGTACGCTGTAATTCAACTGGTCCATTTCAACGTCTCCTCCTTTGAAAGGTCTGTTCACCGTTCAAAACAAACGGGGCATATTATTTGTACCCGGTATATGCCGGTTACCACCTATAAAAAGTATATCGTTCTTTATAGCTGCTGTCAATGATCTGCAGGCAGGTTTGCAGAAAAATGTGGCACGTCACATGCAAGGCACCTGATTAAGACGCCTGTCATTATTCATGCAAATATGCAAAGCAGAACAGCCTGTGCTGCTCTGCTTTGATCCTGATGCCCGTATATTACTTGTGATACAGGTTGTTGTGCTCGTAAACCGGATCTGACGTCAGATTCATGTCAAGGCGCATAAAGACGTGCTCATCCACTGAGGACAGGATGACTGAGGTGTGCACCTCGCAGCCGCTCAGCTGCTTGAGGCACTGCATGGCCTTGCGCGCATTCTCGTCAGTTGCTGCGCTCATGGACAGGGCAATCAGCATTTCATCCGTATGCAGGCGCGGGTTCTTGCTGTGCAGATATTCCGTCTTAAGCGACTGCAGGGAGCGGATGACGTTGCCGTCGATGAGATCGATATTGTTCGGGATGTTTGCCATGCGCTTGACCGCGTTCAGAAGCGCCGCAGAGGACGGTCCAAACAGATCCTTGGTCTGACCCGTCACAATATCGCCATTGGGCAGCTGGATGGCTGCAGCTGGCTTTCCTGTATCATCCGCCAGGCGGCGTGCCGCCGGCACAACCGGCCGATACTCGGGCTCAATGCCAAGCTGCTGCATGAGCATGGAAATCTTGGCGACCTCCTGTTCCCCCGCCAGGCCCTGACGGACCAGGCAGGACGCCTTGAAGTAGCGGCGGATGATCTCCTGCTTGGATGCCTCACAGCATACCGCATCATCTACGATGGCGTTTCCAACCATATTGACGCCCATATCCGTGGGGCTCTTGTACGGGCTTTCCCCGTAAATCTTCTGGAATACCGCCTGCAGAACCGGGAACACTTCAATGTCACGGTTGTAATTGACGGCTTTCGTGTTGTACGCTTCAAGATGGAACGGGTCAATCATGTTGACATCGTTGAGGTCCGCAGTGGCCGCCTCATAGGCCAGGTTTACCGGGTGCTTGAGCGGCAGGTTCCAGATGGGGAACGTCTCAAACTTGGCATATCCTGCCTTGATTCCCCGCTTGTTCTCATGGTAAAGCTGAGAGAGACAGGTCGCCATCTTGCCGCTGCCGGGGCCGGGCGCCGTAACCACAACCAGCTCGCGGCTGGTCCGGATGTACTCATTGCGTCCGTATCCGTCATCGCTGACAACCGTCCGGATATCGGAGGGATAATTGTGAATGGGATAGTGGCGGTATACCTGCAGACCCATGTTTTTCATGCGTTTCTCAAATGTCTGTGCACTGGGCTGCTCCGCGAACTGTGTGAGGACAATGCTGCCGACATACAGTCCAAACTCCCGGAATACGTCCACAAGCCGAATCACGTCTGTTTCGTAGGTTATTCCAAGATCACCGCGGCGCTTCTGCTTTTCAATGTCGCTGGCATTGATCGCAATGATGATTTCCGCCTGATCCCGCATTTCAAGCAGCATGTGAATCTTGATGTCCGGCAAAAACCCCGGCAGCACACGTGCTGCATGGAAGTCATCAAAGAGCTTCCCGCCAAACTCAAGATACAGTTTCCCGCCGAATTGCGTGATCCGTTCCCGGATCCGTTCAGATTGCATCCGAATGTACTTTTGAGAATCAAATCCTATCCCTTGCATGCTTTCCTCCTCAGTTCCCTTTCGACATTATCCTCTCTGGTCCCAAATATCTTGGCATCGCGCGGATACTGCCCTGTTGAGATCCGCCCCGCAGCCATCATGTCATATCGTCCGCAGCCCACAGGTACCGGATACAGCATCCAGACCGTTTTCAGGGTTCTACGCGGACACCGCCGTATACGCGCAGGTTTGGGGCACAGCCATCAAACACCAGCGCCTCCAGGCGGGTTGTCGCCGGCAGCCTGACAAAGCTCAGCTGACGGCAGCCAAAGAACGCCAGCCGCCCTATGCTCCCCGTTCCGCCGGGGAAGATCACCTGACGCAGCTGCTCGCAGCCGGCAAAGGCGCTTTCATCGATGCGTTCCGGTCCGTAATCAAAGGAAAGGAGCGTCAGATTCCGGCAGCCCATAAAGGCATTGCTGCCAATCTGGCGGATCCGCCGTCCAATGATGACCTGCTCAAGTGCAGGATTCCCAAAGAATGCATTCTCCCGGATCGCAACAATGCTCCGTCCGCAGAGCTCATCCGGGATTTCGAGCCGGCGTTCATCCGGATTTCGCATCCCGCAGACCGTCAGCGTCCCGTCCTCATTTTCCGCCAGGATGAGCTTTTCATCCTCTTTCCAGTTCTCGGAATCGAACTGGATCCCGTTTATCTTCGCATACTGTTCGGCTTTAGAGCCCGCTGCGCCATACAGGGTCAGCTGACGGCTGCACCCGAAAAACACCCCGCCGCCAAAGCTCACCACGCTGCTTGGAATGTCCACGCGCACAAGGCGCTGGCATTTCTGGAAGCAGGAGGGGCCGAGTGCGCTGATCCCCGGCTCTATCCGTACACGTGTCAGGGATGAACATCTGGCAAAGGCCAGTGTGCCCACTTTCTGCACGCTGCCAGGAATTGAGATGTTGTGCAGCCTTATACAGCCTGCAAAGGCCATCTCCCCTATGCTCTGCACCGTATCCGGAAGAATGACGCGCATCAGATTCTGACAGTTCTCAAACGCCCGCGGGCCAACATGTCTGACCGTGCGTCCACCCGCTTCAAACTCCAGATTGAGGTCATCCAGCATTTTGTCCGTACACTGCACCGCGGCAAGTGATCCATCCTGCAGTTCCTCAAATACCACAGGCCCGTTTCTGAGCGGCGTCAGCGGTGCTCTTGCAGCCGGCTCAGGCTGTGCCGCAGGCGAGGGTACATCCTTTGCAGAGTGCTCCACCGCAAACGCGAAACCATCCTGGACTACATTGGTTCTCTCCCGTCTATAGTCCGCCATCACTCGTCCTCCTCCGCTCCAAAGTTCTCATAAAAGAGCGCTTTCATTCGCTCGCCGGCCGCATACACGAGATTCCGCTTCATGCCGGCATCCCGCAATGACTGCATTGCCGCTCTGAGATCCGCACCGGCCAGCATCTGTTTAAACAGTTGCAATTCCGGTGTCTCTGCCACATCCGGCGCTGCCAGAGCAGTCAAAGCGCCGTCCAGTTGTACCTCGTGCAGGTCAAGAACCAGGCAGTATTCCCCTTTTTCCGCCTTCTCATTGACCTGCAGTGCCGAAAGCACTTCCTCCGCGGTGCCGCGAATGGTCTTTTCATAGTACTTTGTCAGGTCACAGCTTGCGCTTATCCTGCAGCCCGGCAGCGTCTCACAGATCGTCTCAACCAGTTCAATGACCCGGTGCGGTGATTCATGGACCACCGCGATGGGAATCTGGCCCGTGATTTCCCGGAGTTTCTGGACCAGTTCACTGCGCTTTCGCGGCAGAAAGCCGTAAAACGCAAATGTCCTGGTATCAAAACCAGATACGGAAAGTGCCGCTGCCATTGCATTCGGACCTGGTACCGCATAGACGGGAATACCGGCTCGAATCGCCTCGTCCACCAGGAAGCTGCCCGGATCGGAAATGGCCGGCGTGCCGGCATCCGTAACCAGTGCGACATCAATATCCTCATCCAGCATCCGGGCGACAATGGGCTCTGCCTTTTCCGCCTCGTTATGCCTGTGATTGGAAACACACGGCGTATGAATATCAAAGTGGTTGAGCAATGCGCGCGTCACCCGGGTATCCTCCGCCGCGATCAGGGCCACAGCTTTCAGTACATCCTGCGCCCTTTGCGATAAATCCCCGAGGTTGCCAATCGGCGTTGCAACAACATACAGTGCAGCCACACTTATCTCCTTTCGCCGGGCATGTCAAGATTCCAGACCGCATCAAGGCGTTCACATCCGCGCAGCATGGCGCTGTGCGACCTGGAATTGTGCTCAACCTCTGCTGTGGATGGTTTGACATGATCCAGCAGTCTGACCTGAGGTGTCCGTCCACAGATGCAGACCGGGATTTTCGGCGGGCACTGGCACGGACTGGCCATCGTCCGCATCGTCTGCTTGACAATCCGGTCCTCCAGTGAATGGAAGGTGATTACCACCAGCCGTCCGCCCGGCTGCAGGAAACGGGTCATTTCCATCAGCGTTGCTGCCAGCGGATCCAGCTCGTCATTCACTGCAATCCGCAGTGCCTGAAACGTCCGTCTCGCACTGTGTCCCTTATCTTTGTTCCGGACCGCACGCGGAATGGCTGCATCCACACAGGCAACCAGATCCCCGGTCGTCCTGAGCGGGGCCTTTGCCCGGTGCTCCACGATAATGGATGCAATGCGGGCAGCCCACTTTTCCTCCCCGTAATCACGCAGGATGTGCGTCAGTTCGCTCTGTGACCATGTATTGACAATCGTTTCCGCACTAAGAGAGGCGCTCTGGTCCATCCGCATGTCAAGCGGTGCATCCACATGATAGGAAAACCCGCGCTCTGCTGTATCCAGCTGATGGGAACTCACCCCGAGATCCAATAAAAACCCATCCGCGCCGTTTACACCCTGTTCACAAAGCAGGCTGCACGCATCATGAAAATTTCCGTGGATCGCCGTAAAATTCGGATATTCCTGCAGCCTTGACTTTGCCGCACTGAGCGCTTCCATATCCCGGTCTATGCCGTAAACATGCCCTGTCCCGCCAAGGCGCCTCAGAATCTCGCCCGTGTGTCCGCCCCCGCCGAGCGTCCCGTCAACATAAACACCGCCGGGCTTTACACCCAGCAGATCTATGGTTTCCTCCAGCATTACGCTGACGTGCTCAAACGACACAGCTTTTCCCCTTTCACGCTGCCAGACATGCAGCGATGGTCATATCCGAAAAACAAAAAGGCAAGCTGTCTGGCTGATTAATAAAATAAAACACAGACAGCTCGGATTACACTTACTTAAACCGACTCAAAACAGGCTGATATACAGGCTTTTTTACCTGTTTTTTGCATCAGGCAGGCAATACCTGAGGCAACCCCGGCAGCGCCTTTGCCTGCCCGGTTTGCCCTATTCCTGTGGCTCATCTGGAAGGTCTATCGGAAAAGGAAGGCCTTTTCGAAGAATGATCTGATGATACAGGAGGTTGATGGCATCCGACACTGAAAGGCCAAGCTGAGACAAAATAGCCTCGGCGCGTTCCTTCACGTCTTTGTCCACATAAGCGCTGACCGTTGCCGTTTTCATTCCACAGAACACCCCCTGCAGGTGATTGTAACACGTTGCTATTCAACTTGCAAAACATTTTTACAGCGCCCCTGGAAAAAGAGGCTGCCTGGCACTGCATGGCTTTTCCGCCAGCCGGCTGCCGGCTCCTGCCAGTGCCATGCGCCTGACAACGGACAGCGGTGAAACCATCAAAGCCTCGCGGATAAACCGCGAGGCATATGATTACATGGACTGTCTGAGTTCCTCAATACGATTCTCCAGCTTGGACAGCTTATCGCGGTTCACCTGCAGTTTCTCATTCTCCTGCTCAACCAGCTTAGCCGGTGCCTTGGAGGTGAATCCTGGGTTGTTCAGCTTGCCTTCGCTGCGCCTGATCTCGTTTGCCACGTTGTCGCGCTCTTTTTCGAGGCGGGCAATTTCCTTCTCGAAGTCCACCAGGTCACCGAGCGGAATAAACACCTCTGCAGCCTCAGAAACGCAGGACACCGTCTTCTCCGTAATCGTCTCAGCGTTGTCCAGGATGCGCACCTCGCTCGCCCATGCAAGACGGGTAAAGAGCTCACCTGCACCCTCCATGGAGGACTCCCATCCGCTCTTCGGACGGATCAGGAGGTGAGCACGCTTGCCCACCGGCACGTTCATCTCAGCCCGCAGGTTACGCACGGATTTGATGACCTCCATGATGCCTTCCATGGCCTTGGCTGCATCAGCGAACATGTACGCATCACTTATCTGCGGCCAGTCGGAGAGCATAATCGTGCCCTCAGTGCCCGGAATGTAGCGGAACACGGCATCCGTAATAAACGGCATGAAGGGATGCAGCATTTTGAGGATGGCGATGAGGCAGTGACGCAGCACAGCCAGCGCTGCAGCCCGCTTCTCCGGATCATTGAGTTCCACCTTGGAGAGCTCAATATACCAGTCACAGAACTCGGACCAGGTAAAGTCATACAGTTTCTGTGCGGCAAGGCCGAGGTCGTATCCCTCAAAGTGCGCAGTGATTTCCTGAATGGTCTCATTGAGGCGCGTCAGGATCCACTGGTCTGCCAGTGTAAACGTCTTGCCGTCAAGATCCTCTGCCTCGCCGTTCATATTGCTCAGCACAAAGCGGCTTGCATTCCAGATCTTGTTGGCAAAGTTGCGTGCGCTCTCCACCTTGTCATCTGAGAAGCGCATGTCGTTTCCGGGGCTCACGCCGTTCACCAGCGAGAAGCGGAGCGCATCTGCGCCGTACTTGTCGATGATTTCAAGCGGATCCACGCCATTGCCCAGAGACTTGCTCATCTTCCTGCCCTGTGCATCGCGCACGAGGCCATGGATCAGCACAGTATGGAACGGCGGTTTGCCCATCTGCTCGCAACCGGAGAAGATCATTCTGGCCACCCAGAAGAAGATAATATCATAACCGGTCACCAGCACGCTGGTCGGATAGAAGTACTTGAGATCCTCGGTCTGCTTCGGCCAGCCCAGCGTCGAGAAGGGCCACAGCGCAGAGGAGAACCATGTATCCAGCACATCCTCATCCTGCGTCAGGTGCACACTCCCGCACTTCGGGCAGACCTTCGGCGTCTCACGCGCCACAATGGTCTCACCGCAGTCATCGCAGTACCATGCGGGAATCCGGTGGCCCCACCAGAGCTGACGGGAAATGCACCAGTCACGGATATTCTCCATCCAGGAGAGATAGTTCCGGGTGAAGCGCTCCGGCACAAACTTCGTTTCGCCTTTCTTCACGCAGGCAATTGCAGGCTCAGCCAGCGGTGCCATCCGCACAAACCACTGTTTGGACACCATGGGCTCAATGGTCGTATGGCAGCGGTAGCAGGTGCCCACCTCATGCCGGAGATCCTCTGTATCCTTGAGGAATCCGCCAGCCTTCAGATCTTCCAGAATGGCCTTGCGGGCCTCCAGCGTGGTCATGCCGGCATACTTGCCGCAATCATACACAGAGGGCTCATTCACGGCTGCACGGCCGCTTTCAAGCAGTTCCTGCGCCTCCCTGGCCTCTTTGGCACCCGTCATATATCCGTCATACGTAAAGACACGCACGATCTCAAGATTGTGACGCTGGCCCACTTCAAAGTCATTGGGGTCATGTGCCGGTGTGATCTTCACAACGCCGGTTCCCTTGGTCATATCCGCATGCTCGTCAAGGACGATCGGGATCTCGCGTCCCACCAGCGGCAGAATGACATGACAGCCATGGAGATGCGCATACCGCTCATCATCGCCGTTAATCGCCACCGCGGTATCACCAAGCATGGTCTCCGGACGGGTTGTCGCAAGCTCCAGCATTTCGCCGGTTTCCTTCACAGGATAAAGCAGATGCCAGAAGTGACCGTTCTGTTCCTCGTACTCCACCTCAGCGTCTGAAATGGAAGTCTTGCAGCAGGGACACCAGTTGATCATCCGATTGCCGCGATAGATGAGGTCCTTCTCATACAGGCGGTTAAACACCTCTGTAACGGCCTCTGAGCACCCTTCATCCATCGTAAAGCGCTCGCGGCTCCAGTCGCAGCTGTTGCCCATGCGCCTTGTCTGGCGCACGATACGCCCGCCGTACTCGTTCTTCCATGCCCAGGCACGATCAAGGAATGCCTCACGGCCCACATCCTTCTTGGTCAGGCCTTCCTTGGCCATTGCCTCAACGATCTTCACCTCAGTGGCAATGCTGGCATGGTCCGTGCCCGGCAGCCACAGCGTGGGATCTCCCTTCATGCGGTGATACCGCGTAAGGCTGTCCTGCATCACGCCGTCCATGGCATGTCCCATATGAAGCTGACCGGTGATGTTCGGCGGCGGCATCACGATTGTGAAAGGCTGCTTTCCCTCCACTCGATGTGCCTTAAAGGCACCGGAGCTCTCCCACTCCTGATACAGTTCGGTTTCAATTGCCTGAGGGTTATACACCTTTTCCATCTCAGGCATCTTTTTCTCATCCATTATTTCAAATCCTTTCTTCGTTCGGATAAAACGCTTTTGCATTCAGACCGCTGCCGGTATCCTCGCCCGGGTAACCATCCGGCCCTTGCGATCCGTTATCATACATGCCATACCGGCAGCATCTGGCCCGCTTAACGGGGCAATATCTCGGACGCCCGGCGTCGCTGCACATCATCTGTTCACAGTCAGCCTGCTGACGTGTCGCCTGAGGCCCACTACAGACATATCGTCAGAATGGCGCCAATGGCACAAAACAGTACGCCGGCCATCTTAATCTTTGGGACCTTTTCCTCATCCTTTGTAAACCGGCTGGCAAAGAATGTCAGGCAGGCGCCTGTCAGAAGGACAGCAATGCCTGGAATCATCCCCGGGGAGAAATTCACATGCACGAGTATCGCCTCCTCTCAGACTTTCCCCTGGTCCACAAAAAAACAGATGTGCCTCCAAAAGGACGCACATCTGCGTGGTACCACCTTTATTCGCATGCCGGGCATGCCTCAAAACGCTGTACGGGGCGCTCCCCTGCGGACTACTCTGTTCACCCACGCTCTCCCAGACGACCTTCCACTGTATTCTGTCGGAATACCTTGCAGCCATGGGCATTCCTCTCTTTGGACATAGTCCAGTGTACTCCTTCTGTTCCCCGAGCACTGCGCCTATTATAACGATCCACTGTCACCTTGTCAATTCATGATTTGCAAAATCTTTGCAGGCCATGACAGGGCTTACAGGATAAAGCGTTTCATATCTCTCGAGGCAATATCGCTGCCCAAGTGCTCACGCACATAGTCACCATTGATCAGGACCTCAACATCCGGCATGTCGCCGGCTGCATTGAAGGAGATATCCTCCAGGACCTTTTCAAACAGCGTATGCAGCCGTCTGGCACCGATATCCTCTTTGCTCTCATTCTCATTCTGAGCGATTTCCGCAAGTGCATCCAGTGCAGTGTCATCAAACCTGAGATGCACGTGATCCACACCGAGGAGTGCCTCATACTGCCTTGTCAGCGCATTGTCCGTCTGAGAGAGAATCGCCTTGAAGTCCTCCTTGGTCAGCGGATTCAACGTAACACGGACCGGGAATCGGCCCTGCAGCTCAGGAATCAGGTCTGATACCTTGGCCACATGGAATGCACCGGCCGCGATAAACAGCATGTAATCGGTCTTTACAACGCCGTATTTTGTGTTTACGGTGCTGCCCTCGACGATAGGCAGGATATCCCTCTGGACACCCTCACGGCTCACGTCAGGACCGTTATTGGAGCGTCCAGCAACCTTGTCGATCTCATCAATGAATACGATGCCGTCCTGCTCAGCCCTGCGGCAGGCTTCCTCCTTGACCGCATCCATATCAATCAGCTTGCCCTCTTCCTCGGAGATGAGGATGCGGCGCGCTTCGGAAACCTTCATCCGGCGGATCTTCGTCTTCTTGGGCATCATATCGCCCATAATCATTCCGATGCTGACGCTGGCTCCGTTGATTTCAACCTCCTGCGGCGTATCCTCCACTTCGACCTCGATCTCGAAATCCTCAAGCTCACCGGCATCAAGCTGCGCACGCAGTTCTTCCCTGCGGCGGGAAATCTGCTGCCGTTCGCTCTCCGGAATATCCGGCTCCTTAGGCTTGTTTCCGAGCAACAGGTCTATCGGATTGGACGGCTTGCGGTTGGGATGCAGAATGATGTCAATGATCCGTTCATTGGCCATGTATGTTGCACGCGTCTTCACTTTCTGGGACGCCTGCTCCTTACACAGGCGGACACTTGCCTCAACCAGATCGCGGACGATGCTCTCGACGTCACGGCCGACATAGCCAACCTCAGTAAACTTTGTCGCCTCAACCTTTACAAAGGGCGCATCCACCAGCTTGGCAAGACGCCTTGCAATCTCGGTTTTACCAACGCCGGTCGGTCCTACCATCAGGATATTCTTGGGCACAATCTCATTGCGAATCTCCTCCGGCAGCTGTGCCCGGCGGTAGCGGTTGCGCAGCGCTACGGCAACCGCACGCTTCGCGTAGTCCTGCCCGATAATATACCGGTTCAGTTCCTTAACAATCTCTTTTGGTGTCAGTTCCATTGTCTGCTCCTTATCCCGTTACGCGTCTTCCACAATAATGTTGTGATTCGTATAGACACAGATATCCGCCGCAATATGAAGCGCCGTTTCAGCAATTTCATGAGCGCTCATATCGGTATGCGCTTTCAGTGCCCGCGCTGCCGCCAGTGCATAGTTGCCGCCGGAACCAACAGCCGCAATGCCGTCATCCGGCACAATAACCTCTCCGGTACCGGAGATAATCATCATTTCGCTGCCGCTCGCAACAATCAGCATCGCCTCAAGCTTTCGCATGGCCTTATCCGCGCGCCATTCCTGGGCAAGCTCAACGGCAGCACGCTCCATGTTGCCGGAATACTGTTCAAGTTTTGCCTCAAAACGTTCACACAGCGCAAACGCATCCGATACCGTTCCGGCAAAGCCTGTTACTACCTTGTCCCCGAAAATCCGGCGGACCTTATGGGCATTCGCCTTAAAAATCGTGCTTTCTCCCATGGTGACCTGGCCGTCTCCGGCCATTGCGATCTTTCCATCCTTGAGAACTGCACAAATTGTCGTTCCTTTTAAAGACATATATGTACTCCCTCCGATTGGTCTCCATAAAACGTCGGTAATTATATCATTTTTACAGGCAGGAATAAAGCGAAACACACCGGTTTTTCAGTATGGTCAATGCCCGGTATACCCTCACCGGACCTTTCAGGCAAAATCATCCGCCAGTGGATTGCACCGAAGTGCTTCTATATAATCCAGCGACCGTCCGGCCATTGCCAGATATCGCTCGTGCTTTCCGCGAATTCGCTCCTTAAGCGGCGCAATCAGGCCAAAATTGGCATTCATTGGCTGGAAATTCCCGGATGCACACGCCACATGTCTGGCCAGTCCGCCGATCATCGTACGGTCTGTAAAGATAACCGGCTCTTTCCCCTGCAGTTTCCTGGCCAGTGAAAGGCCTGCCACGAGCCCGCTTGAGGCACTCTCAACATATCCCTCGACACCGGTCATCTGTCCGGCAAAATAAACAGATGGACGCGTAATCATCTCATAGGTTTCGCTCAGGAATCCAGGTGAATGGAGAAACGTATTCCTGTGCATAACGCCATACCGGAGAAATTCTGCTGATTCAAGTCCCGGAATCATGGAAAAGACCCGCTTCTGTTCGCCCCATTTGAGCCTTGTCTGAAAGCCAACCAGGTTAAACATGGTCTTTTCCCGGTTCTCTGCCCGCAACTGAACTGCCGCATATGGCCGGTGCCCAGTCCTGGGGTCCACCAGGCCCACCGGCTTCATGGGGCCAAACGCCATAACCATGCGTCCTCTGGCAGCCATGACCTCAATGGGCATGCAGCCCTCAAATACCTGCGTACCATCAAACCCATGCACCTCTGCGGGTTCCGCACTCAGGAGCGCCTCATAAAAGGCGTTATACTCTGCCTCGTTCATCGGCGCATTAAGATAATCATCTCCCTGACCATACCGTCCCTGGGAGAAGACCTTCGTCATATCCAGAGAGTCAGCGGAAACAATCGGGGCGGCCGCATCAAAGAAGCTCAGCGTCTTCAGTCCCGGCAGCGCCGAGATGGCAGATGCCAGTCCATCCGATGTAAGCGGTCCTGTCGCAATAACGGCGTTTTCACCTGGAACCTCAGTGATTTCCGCCGCTTCCACCCGGATATGCGGGTTTTCCCTGATTCTGGCCTCTACATAGGCAGAAAATGCATGCCGATCCACCGCCAGCGCACCGCCTGCCGGGACACGCGTAGCATCTGCAGCCTCCAGGATGAGGCTGCCCAGCTGGCGCATTTCCTCCTTAAGCAGCCCGGACCCCACGCCAACCTCGTTGCTCCTCAGCGAATTGGAGCAAACCAGCTCAGCAAAACCCGCGCTTTTATGCGCGGGTGTCATTTTGCGGGGCTTCATTTCGAAGAGCGTAACATCAACCTGTCGCTTGGCAAGCTGCCAGGCAGCTTCGCAGCCGGCCAGCCCGGCGCCAATAACGACTGCCTTCATTTTATGCCTCCTTCCCGTCCGAACCTTCCTCTGACTGCGCCTCATCCAGCTTTATGCGGTAGCGACACGTGTCATTTGAACAGACATGGAAGCGTCCGCGGCGGTTCTCCGAAAGGGTCATATAGCTGCCGCACTTGGGGCACTTTTCTTCAACCGGCATATTCCAGGAAACAAAATCGCAATCCGGATACCGTTCGCATCCAAAGAAGCGCTTGCCCTTGTGGGAAATCTTTTCCTGGACTTTGGCACCACACTTGGGACACGGTGTCTTGATTTCAACGATAATCGGCTTGGTATTCCGGCATTCCGGGAAGTTAGGACAGGCCAGGAAGCGTCCATAACGGCCCATTTTGTAGACCATCATCGCGCCGCACTTGTCACAGACCACATCAGAGACTTCATCCTTGATTTCAATCTTCTCAATCTGTGCCTCTGCAACCTCCAGCGTCTTGATGAACGGGCCATAGAACGTGCTCACCACATCCTGCCACTGACGCTTACCAGTCTCGACCTCGTCAAGCTCCTCTTCCATCCCGGCAGTAAACTCCGTATCCACGATCTTCTCAAAGTATTCTTTCATAAGATCCGTGGTCATGATGCCGAGTTCAGAGGGTATAAGCTGCTTCTTTTCCCGCAGCACATATCCGCGGTTAATGACCGTGGATATGGTTGGTGCATATGTGGACGGCCGGCCGATTCCTGCTTCCTCGAGTGCACGAACGAGCGTCGCCTCGGTATACCTTGGCGGCGGCTGCGTAAAATGCTGCTCCATGTCAACTGACGCCAGTTCCGCCTTATCCCCTTCATTGATACCGGCGATCAGCCTGTTGCTGACCACATCATCCTGGGAATCCTTTTCCGCCTCATATACTGCAGTAAATCCAGGGAACTTGCACTGTTCAGCACCGGTCTTGAACAGAATGCCATCTCCCGAATCCACCTCAATCTGCTGTACCTCATAGACAGCATCCGTCATCTGACAGGCGACAAACCGGTTATAAATCAGCTTATACAGGTTGTACTGATCCTTCGTCAGCGTCTTCCGCACATCTTCCGGCAGCAGGTCCACATTGGTTGGACGGATAGCCTCATGGGCATCCTGAGCATTCGTCTTGCCCTTATACACAAGCGGCTTATCAGGCAGATAGTCTTTCCCGTACTTCTTCTTGATCATCCCGCGCACGGCAGTCACCGCTTCATCGCTCAGACGTACACTGTCCGTACGGATATAGGAAATCAGGCCAATGCTTCCCTGCCCCTCGACCTCAACGCCTTCATACAGTTGCTGCGCAATCTGCATCGTCTTTGCCGTTGAAAAACCGAGCTTGCGCCCTGCTTCCTGCTGAAGATTTGACGTGGTAAACGGCGGCATCGGATGCCTGTGACGCTCTGATCGCTTTACAGCTGTCACCGCATAGCTGCATTTCTCCATGCGTGCCTTGATCTGCCCGGCTTCCTCTGCATTGACAATCTTTGCCTTTTCGCCGTCAACAACCGCAAGCTTCACCTGAAGTTTATGACCGCTGACAGTCATCTGTCCCTCTGCAGTCCAGTACTCTTCGGGCACAAATGCCTCAATTTCCTCTTCTCTGTCAACAACCAGACGTGTCGTCACCGACTGGACACGCCCTGCAGAAAGGCCCTTCTTGACCTTCCTCCAGAGAAGTGGAGAAATCTTATATCCGACAATCCTGTCGAGAATCCGGCGTGCCTGCTGCGCATCCACCAGCTCCATGTTAATCGCTCTTGGCTGCTTAATGGCGGCATTGACCGTCTTCTTGGTGATTTCGTTGAATTCCACTCGGCAAAGACTTGCAGGATCTATCCCCAGAACATTTGCCAGATGCCAGGAAATAGCCTCTCCCTCGCGGTCCGGGTCAGTTGCAAGGATGACGCTCTTGGCACCCTTTGCCTCCTTCCGGATCATATCCAGTACTTCGCCGCGCCCGCGGATCGTAATATATTGCGGCTCAAATCCGTTCTCTATATCAACGCCGAAACGTGACTTGGGCAGATCACGGACATGTCCGTTAGAGGCTTTCACCTTGTAAGTGCTGCCCAGAAACTTCGCTATTGTCTTGGCTTTTGCAGGGGATTCGACAATCACCAACTTGTAATTTGGTTTTTTTGTACTCAACCCTCTATCCCTCCATTGCCGTACTCAAGACGGCAGATTCTGAAAACGGTACAAAGAATACCAGCGAAATCCGTATCTGTCAAGCCAGCGAAAAAAAATCTCCTGTGATCCGGTGCCGAAATCACGCATCGCTTTTTCTGTGCTGGTGTCTCCCGTGAACCGTCGAAAAAGGCCGCCGATATGCTATAATTTCTTTGTTCCGGTTCACTCACAGAACAAAAAAGAGCCTTTTGCAAGGCTCTGTGGATCAACGGGATCAGAGGGTGATCGTGCGCGGAGCAGCTGTGAACGAGGAGAACGTTGCAG
>JAFSZW010000158.1 GCA_017458865.1 Clostridia bacterium | reverse complement strand
CAGACTCGTCCTGACATATTCCAGCGTACAAACGCCGCTGATGGTTTCCCCACCCCATGCACAGGTCACCCTGACGGAGATGGTGCAGGACGTGGTCGGCTCATTGCTGATGGAAACATCTATTGCCTGTGAACCCTCTCCGGCCCATTCGCCGATGGCATAACTCACCTGAGCACCATAGCTGTTGCCCTCAATTGCGACGCTCCATTCAGGTTCCCCGGTTCTGTGGCCGGCAAGCTCATCGTAATGATCTATCTGATAATTCCGGATCCATGCCTCGTGATACAGGCCAATGGATTCATTATCCTCAAAAGCAGCCCGTTGTGCATGGAAATCATATGCCTCGGGATCATCGAAAGCCAGCAGATAGCCATGTTCAACTGCCCACGCATACTGCTCCGACCCGGTCACTGCCTGAATCCGGACAGCAGATGCGTCGTCAAAGGCATCATCTGCAATCTCCTGCAGGGAAACAGGCAGATTGATGGCGGTAACGGATGAATCCGCAAATGCCCGCGAACGGATAGATACAATCCCCTCCGGCAAAACGACCTCATCCAGACTCCTGTCCCCCTCAAAGGCGGATGCCTCAATGGTCTCAAGTGATTCGGGCAAAGTCAGTGTGGCGGCCAATGCACCCTCAAAGAGGAACACCAGGAAAACAGCCAGCAGCGCAATGATTACTTTTCGCAACATAATTTGACTCAACTCCCTTTGTCTCAACCTGCGCGATTGGTGAAGGCATCGGAAAAAAGGCAGCTTCTCCGGTTTTCCTGGAGGCACTGAATCCTTCTCCTGAATGCAGAATGCGATGAACTACCGTATTCCTCTTCTCAAAAACGGATTCTGAAGAGCAATAATCGGGGTATTATTATCTGGACCTCGTCCATGTTTCCAACAATATGCAGCGTCTTTGCTGCACCCAGGCACGTTTTCTGTCCGGGGTATTCCTGATCCATCACTTCATATCGTTTAACATCTGGTACATGCGTAAACAGCATGATTATGAGATGCTCAGCTCCATAGTTTTACTCAATAATGCTGCCCATCTCATCAGGGCCATCTCTCTGATAAACTTCGACCTGTCTTTCGTGAAATACCCATCTCATAAACCCTTTTCTGACGGATATGCACACTTTCTCATGTTTGGAATGCGTTTACATATTCGAACTTTGCTGTTCCTCCGGCAGTGTTTGCCTGCCCGGTCCCCAGTACCGCAGTCCCAGCATTGTCATATCATCAAACTGCGGCGTGCCCTTAACGAAGTCGTCGATCTGCGTCCTGACATGCGGCAACAGCACCTCAGGTTCTACCGACGGCGCACTTTGCATTGCTTCCAGCAGGCGTTCTTTACCAAACTGCGCCTTATCCGCATCCATAGCCTCTGTCACACCATCTGTGTACTGGAAAATCGCGTCACCCGGATTTAGCCGAATCGTCTGATTGCGATAGCGATGGTTCTCGTCCAACTGTTGCAGAAACTCCGGCTCCCATATACCCAGTACCGGAGCACCTGCTTTTTGAAAAAAGTCCCACGCCCCGTTCTGATACAGCAGTAGATTTTCGTGCCCCGCATCAGCACAGGTCAGTTCACCTGTAGAGATCGTAAGTACGCCGAGCCATACCGTTACAAACAAACCGTCTTTGTTGTTTTCAAAAAGCACATTATTAATATCAGTCAAAACCTGAGACGGGTTCAGTCGTGTCTGCGTCTGCATCTTGAGCAAAACCTTTGCAGTCATCATAAACAATGCCGCTGGTACACCTTTGCCGCTCACATCCGCGACCACCATAGCCAGATGGTCATCGTCAACCATAAAGAAATCATAAAAATCGCCACCGACCTCTTTGGCCGGATGCATTGTGGCAAAGATATCAAACTCATTCCGTTCAGGGAAAGCAGGAAAGTTGTTTGGCAATGCATTCATTTGAACACTTGCTGCCACCGACAATTCCGTGTCAATGCGCTCTTTTTCTGCGGACATACGCGCCATATCAGCAGAGTATTTCTTCATCTCCACTGCCAGATCCGAAATATCGTGAGCAAGACAGCCCACTTCGTTTTGGGATCTGATACTCATCATAGCATGCACGACTTTGCCTGTATCCTTGTCATCATGAAATCTGCGTACTGCCTGCT
>JAFSZW010000157.1 GCA_017458865.1 Clostridia bacterium | reverse complement strand
CATGACAAGGACGATGAACTGATAGCCGAATAGGTGAATGTTCTGCCCGCTGAGTTCAATCGGGGTATCATTGCACATGAGAACGGAGCAGGGGACAGAGGGCAGAATGAGATCCCTTGATGTCTTCTCAAGGTTGGCAAGCACCAGAAGCGTGCGGGAACCGCGGCGGAAATAGGCCATGATCCCATGCTCATCTTCAAGCCATGGCTCGGTCTTTCCGTAAACGACAGTGTCGCCCCATTCCTCTGAATGGCGGAGGCTGGCCAGCCGTTGATAGAAGTACCAGACAGAATTCGGATCCTCAATCTCCGCAGCGTAATTAATCTCCGTATAGTTCGGATTGACTGGCAGCCACGGTTTGCCCGTTGTAAAGCCGGCATTCGTTTGGCTATTCCACTGATATGGTGTTCTGGCGTTGTCACGGCACATGGGGGAAATGGCGGCAAGCGCTTCATCCGGCGTGAGACCGGCTGCAATCGCCGCATCATACTGCGCCTGGGCACCGCAGTCATTGATCACATCAAGAGACGGGAATACGGTATTTTCCATGCCGAGCTCCTGCCCCTGATATAGGAACGGCAGGCCGCGGAGCATGAAGGAAAGGCCGCCGAGCATCTTCTTGGCTGCAGGGGAGTGCTCACCTTCCGGCAGATAGTGCGTGACACCGCGCGGCTGATCATGGTTTTCAATGATGTTCGCCATGAAGCCAACCGATTCTGCCTTGCACTGAGAGGCAAAACAGGCTTCTTTGTACTGATCCAGCGTGACGTTTTTCTGATTGTACCAGCCTTCCCTGGTCCGGTTGACATTGGATGGAGCAAAGTCGAAAATCGTCGAAAAACAGCCATCATCCCCGATAAACAGGGGTAAGTCTTCCTCGCGGTTGCCAACGAGCTCGGCAATGGTGAATGCCTTGTGGGGTGCAAATGCAGTCTGCTTCATTTCACCCAGCAGCTGCAGGACGCCATTGGCATGCGAGAGCATGGTAGAGACGGAACACGTGCCGTCCTCCCTGTCTGCCGGATAGCTTTCAAAGGGGATCGCCTTTTTGATGTTGATGATTGCATCCAGACGGAAACCGGCAATCCCGCGGTCAAGCCACCAGTTGATCATCTTGTAAATCTCAAGCCGAAGCTGCGGGTTTTCCCAGTTGAGATCCGGCTGCTTTTTGTGGAAGACATGGAGATAGACGTAGTCATCGCGCCCGGGCAATTCATCCCATACGGAACCGCCGAAAAAGCTGCGCCAGTTTGTCGGCATGGGTGTGCCGCGTTTATGCGGGAAGATATAGAAGAACTTGCCATACGGTCCCTCCGGATCCTCGCAGGCCTTTTTGAACCATTCATGCTCATCTGAACAGTGATTGACAACCAGATCGAGAATGATGGACATATCCCGCGCCTTTGCGTCTGCAATGAGCGCATCCATGTCCTCAAGCGTGCCGAAATGCGGATCTACGCTGTAGTTATCTGAGATATCATACCCCTCGTCTGCAAACGGAGACTTGAACATGGGGGACAGCCAGATGATATCAACGCCCAGGGATTTGAGCACATCCAGTTTGGACCGAATCCCCTCAAGATCACCAATGCCGTCACCGTTTGAATCGCAAAAACTCTTTGGATAGATCTGATAGGCAACTTTACCGTGCCACCATTCTTT
>JAFSZW010000156.1 GCA_017458865.1 Clostridia bacterium | reverse complement strand
CCACCACAGACTGTGCATCGGGAGCCTGGATGCGGAAACGTGCATACCCCTGGGAGTTAACCTGGGGATACTCAGCCTGGGGCTGGTTCTTGCTCGAAGGAACAAAGTCCTCCTTGATTTCCTGCGCTATGACGAGCGATGCCGTCATGAACAGGAATGCTGAAAACGATACAAATTTTTTCATTTTTTTGATATTTAAGAACGTTGTAAATGCTTATTATTCAACATTATGAATCACAGCCTTTGCCAAGGTGTCCGACAGGGACACAATCCTTTCAATCTTCCATCTTGCGATACGCATCGAATTCAGCCAGCATGACAGCATCTTTCCGCTTGTCGAAGAGGCTTACCACCACCGTAACGAGCAGACAGATGATAAACGCAGGCAGAATCTCGTACACGTCAAAAAGACCGCCATGCAGATTGTGCCATATCACAACCGTCAGACCTCCACAGATCAGACCGGAAACCGCCCCGGTACGGGTCGTACCGCGCCAGAACAGGGCGAGCAGGATGAGCGGACCGAACGTGCCGCCGAACCCTGCCCAGGCATAACTGACCAGGCCGAAGATGGAGGAATTCTCATCCAGGGCGAGCAACATGGCAATCACCGCGATAACCAGCACTGCAATGCGGCTCACGCGCAGCACTTCCTTGTGGTCTGCATTCTTCTTGAGAAGACCTTTGTAGATATCCTGGCTGAAAGCCGAAGAGGCTACCAGAAGCTGTGAATCGGCCGTACTCATGGCCGCCGCAAGAATGGCGCACAGGAAAATACCTGCGATGAACGACGGGAACATAAACTTGATGGATTCACTGATGACCGTTTCGGCACTGTTGAGAAAACCACCGTTGACCTTGTCGAACAGATAGGCAGTGCCCACCGTGCCGGCCCATACGGCACCAGCGAAAGCCACGATAACCCAAATCGTGGCAATGCGGCGCGAAAGCTTGACATCCTTGTTGGAACGGATGCCCATGAAACGCACCAGGATATGCGGCATACCGAAATAACCCAGTCCCCAGGCCATAGCCGATGCAATCGACATCCCGCTGTAAGTCTGGTTGTTGGTAAAGGCTGTCCGCATGGCGTCAGAAAACTCGCCATTCATGGCTTTCTGTCCGAAGAGATTCACCTGCTCCATCGCATGGTGCGTGCCGCCCAAAGCCAGGATAGCTCCGATACTGATGATGATCAAAGCGATGAACATCAGCGAACCTTGAATGAAGTCGGTGGAGCATACTGCCAGGTATCCACCGAGGATGGTATAACTCAGGATCACGACGATACCGATGGCCAGACCGATATAGTAATTCAAGCCGAATACCGAGTTGAAAAGCTTGGCACACGCCACAAATCCAGAGGCTGTGTAGATGGTGAAAAACAGGATGATGAAAATCACCGAGATCGACGAAATCAGATGTTTTGAATCCTTGAAACGGTTGGAGAAGAATTCAGGGATGGTGATGGAATCGCCGAATGCGATGGTGCATTTGCGGAGCGGTTTAGCTACGAAGAGCCAGTTCAGGTAGGTACCCAGGATGAGACCCAGGGCGGTCCAGAATGCCTCTTTGATGCCGCCGAGATAAGCCAGTCCGGGAAGTCCCATCAGCAGCCAGCCCGACATGTCCGATGCCTCGGCACTCAGGGCTGTCATCCAGGGTCCGACCCGGCGGCCGCCGATGAAGAAATCGGAAGCACTGCGGTTGTTCCCGGCATTCCGGAACCCCAGATAAATCATGAAGCCCAGGTAGAGAACAAAGGCTATGATGTAAGCAATCGAGGATGACATGGCCTGCGTTTTAGAAGACGAACTCTATGCCGATGACGAAGCGCGGATGGCTCTTGGTCAGGAGGTCGTTGCCCCAGAGATAGATGTTGTAGTTGCCGAGCGTATAGTAGCAGCCGGCGCCCAGGTCGGTGTACGTCTCGCCGTTCCCGTCGCTGTAGAGCGCACCTGCCATCAGGGTCAGGTTGTTGCCGAACGCGGTCAGGTTGCGGCCGAGATACATCCACTCATCCAGCGTGTTGTCTGCTTCGTCGACAACCGTATAGAAGGTGTTGGAGCACCAGAACCAGCGGCCGTCGCTGTCAAAATTGCCGTTCATGTAGAGGGCATTGGTCATGTAGCTGAACGACATCTTGTCTCCCAGGGCGAACGTCGGCGTAATCTGCGCGCCTATGCCGAAGGACGGACTGATGCGCGTGCCATAGCGGAAGAGAATACCTTCGAAGGCCTGGTCGCCGCCCGTGGTCACATCGAGACCCACGGCCGTCTGTTCACCGATGCCGTACTGGAACGTGGTGTACGTCTGCTGCGCATTGATGCCCGGACGGAACTTGAATG
>JAFSZW010000155.1 GCA_017458865.1 Clostridia bacterium | reverse complement strand
GGCGACCAGACATGGGTAGAAATGCTCAGCCTGGCCGCTATTTCATGTTCAGAAAAAATGACAAGAGAGGAGTTCAATACAATCTTGAGGTGCAAAAACTGCACCTCAAGTTGGGGCGGCACACGATATCTTCCCTGCGCATTTACAGAGCAGAGTATATACATGCTGATGACTGTTCTGCGAGGGGAGACTGCAACTCGCCAGAGCCGCGCTTGTGATAGCGTTCAAGGCCATGAAGGACCTGTGACTGGGCGGACTTTTTGATTATGCAGCAGACATTGAAAGGCTCAGCGGAGCTCCCAGCGGAAGTACTCAATATCATCATCCGAGACTTCTTCATCAGGGCCTTCCGTGAAGGTGACGTGCTTGATGCCGCAGTAGATGTACTTGATTTTGCTGCGGTCAGCGATCAGAACGTAATCCGAATTGGCGGTTACGCCGCGGGCAATCTGGCGGCGCGTCGTCCAGACATAGGGCTCACTGTAAAGCCAGTCGCCCCAGTCATCTACGGCATACAGATAGAGCACGAAGGACTTGACCTGACGGGTCTTGGCGAGCACCTCAAAGCGGATGTTCAGCATATCGCCGGGTTTCTTGTCCCAGCTGGCCCACATGCGGTCAGAGAAGCTCATGCTGGAAATGCCGTAGAAGGAACGGTTACCGGATGATGAGGAGCGGTTGCTGCCTGAGGGCTTGGATGCGGGTTTTGTAGTCGGTTTTGCAGTCGGTTTGGCCGTGGGTTTTGGTGTCGCGGCAGAGGCCTCGGTCGGATAGGGGGTGAAGGACGGGACAGAGGCAAGGGATAGCGTGATCGGCAGGCTGTCGATTGGCTTATAGGTCGTGTTGTCCTTGAGGACGAGGTTGAAATTGGCCTCTTTCGAATTGCAGGCTGCCCGGATGGCCTCATCCGTTTCGGGTTTGAGCATGAAGAAGTTGTCCGCATCCGTGCCGTGTTCGAGGTTGTAGGCGCCAACGCCCTTGACTTCGACGCCATTAATCGTTGCGTTCTCGAGGTCGAAATAGACTTTTTTACCGGAGTTGTTGGTGATGTGGACGTTGATACGCAGCGTGGCGACGTAGTTCTTGGAAAGGCTTGGTGCGATGTTCAGCACCTCAACGGTGACACCGTTGGAATTGAACAGATAATCGCTGGATGACCGGGCAGGTGCCTGCGTTGCAGCGGGCAGCGCCGGCTTCTCAGTGGGCAGGGAGATGAGGTCAGAACCGGAGGATGACGTCAGGGGATCTGCCTCGGAATCCGGCCTGTAGCTGGTGACGGCCTGCTCAAGCGCCTTGAGGGTCTTGTCACCCCTGCCCTGGATGTACTTGGCGGTGAAGACGACGGTATGACGGTCCTGCACATCATACACGCGCAGCATATCAATGAGGTATCCCTGGAGCTTATAGGTGTACAGGGCTGCGGCCTGCATCTTCCGTCCGCCTATGGTGTAATCCTCATATTCCACGTAGGAGACGAGATCGCTGCCGTACTGTTTCTGGATGCGCGGCGTGTACTGCTCGTGCACATAGTCGGCGACATCAACCAGCCAGTCCTCGGAACGGAAGACGAGCACATAGGGAATGCTGCCGCTGTGTTCCGTGTAGATGGTGACGCCGTTCGAACGGTCAAATGTCCAGGAATAGCCGGCATCCGTCTCAACGGTAAAGGACTGCTCCGGGCACTGGATCGTCTGTGTATTTGCTGAGGCAAGCGAAAAGCTGCACAGAGCGATGCATAAAAGGATCAGGCAAAGTAACTGTTTCATAATTTCCTCCCTCTTCAGTCGTGACTTTTATTACTTCGTGATGTAATAATCAATGCCTTCAAGGTAGTAGTTTTGTGAACTGCTGTCAATGAGCTGGAGATTGGCGTTGCTGTATTCCTGACGGTGCAGATCATAGGTGTCGTAGAATCCGGTCTCGGCGCGGTAGACCTCGCCGGTCTGGGTGTCGTACAGGCGGTCATACCCGAGGATGGCATCGCTCATTTTCTGTGAGGAGATGTCATAGGACTTCTGGCGTGCGGACCAGGCATCCACCATGGCATCATGCGCGGCCTGCATTTCCTGTCCGTACTGCAGCAGCGACTCTGTTTCTGCCCGGGAAAGCCCTATGGCCTGTTTCACATAGCTGCTCTCGAAATTGAAGGAGCTGAGGCAGTCGGTCAGAACGGGCTCAAGCTCGTTCAGTTCGCCCATCGGGCAGGTTACGCCCATGAAGAGATACACGGTATACGGCCATGCATCGACGCCGTACAGGTAGTAGGTCATCGGGTCGAGCGGCTGCGCGGTCACCAGTCCCTCGCAGGCCTGTCCCTTGCTGTCCTCGTAGGCAATTCTTGCAATGATGTTTTCCTTGCAGGTATCGGGACACGGGAGCGAACTGGGTTTCTTTTCGAGGAGGTTCGCCTTGGTGATGTCCGGCAGAAGGGCTGGGTTAATCGTTATGCCGGACTGGTAATACTTTGCTGCAAACTCGGTTGCCGCCGGAAGGGCATCCAGGAGTCCCTTGAGGCTGCAGCTCTCCATAACCGGGTAGTACGAGGATATGCGGTACATCTCTGCACCGGTGTCCGCAATCTGCTTGTACATGTTCTTGGCGGCCTGGCTCTTGAGGAAGGGCTCAAGCTTCATGAACATGAATACGCTCCGGTTCGGGCTGGACGGATCCCAGGCCCTGTAGCAGAAGGTCATGTATTCGCCGCCAGTCTGGATCTTCCAGTTGACTGGCAGTTTCATGGAGAAGCGGTTGTCCTTGACTGTTGTCGTCTTTGAGACAATGGGTTGCTTTGCGGAAACGTTCAGGTCTTTAGCGCCCGAGCCGGCTGAACCGGATGTTCTGGCTGAGCCGGTCGTGCCAGATGTCCCGGACGGGGATGCGGCACGACCACTGCCGGTAATTTTGCCGACTGCCTGACCGCTGCTGCCATTTTGCGCATCATAATACCGGACAGCGCTGTCAAGGGCGGCAAGGGCCATTTCCCGTTCGGAGTTGTGATACCGGACGTGGTATTCGACATGTCCGTCATCCCGGACCTCATACAGGTGCAGCTGGTTGATCGGATAGCCGGCAGAACCCTTGTAGATATAGGAAGTGGCCAGCAGTCGCTTGCCGCCGATATCGTAGTACTCATGCAGCGTGGTGCCGACGAGCTTGTTTCCGTACCGCTCCTTCATGTACGCCGGATATTCACTTTTCATGTATGTTTCCGGGTCTTCTAGGTCGCTGGTTCTGCGCCAGATGACGATGTTCGGCACATAGCCGGGCTCATCGAGCCAGATGCGCAGGCCATTTTCCTCCTGGAAAACGGAGGAAAGACCGGCGGGTACTTTCGTCTGAAAGTGCTGCTCATCGCAGATGATTTCCTCGAGACCGGCGCTGACGCTGCCGGCAGCCTGATCCGGCTGGTAGTAGCGGACCGCTGCATCAAGGGCATCCAGCGTCATTTCGCGCTCGCTGTTTACATATCTTGCGTTGTATTCAACATGTCCGTCATCCCGGACCTCATACAGATGCAACTGGTTGATGATCGACCCGGATGCGCCTCTGTAGATATAGGAGGCACCGAGCAGGCGTTTTCCGCCGATATCGTAATATTCAAAGAGTGTTGTGCCGACCAGGTTGGAACCGTACTGCTCTTTCATGTAACTGGTATACTCATCCCGTACGTAGGCCTCAGGATCGCTGAGATCCTTTGTTCTGCGCCAGATAAGCACATTGGGTACATAGCCGGGCTCATCCAGCCAGATGCGCAGCCCATTCCCCTCCTGGAAAGTGGTGGAGGCGAAGGCAGGCATCCTGGTTGAGTATGACTGTTCGTCACAGTGGATGTCCGTCAGTTCGGTTTCGGCCAGCACAGGCATAGCCAGGAGACTGACAAGCAGAGTCAGCATCAAGAGAGCAAGTAGTTGTTTCATAGCAGATCCTCCTTGTGCTTGCAGTGAGTGCAGGCGGGCCTTTCCGGAAAACGGCCAGGACTGTGGACGGGGAAACCGGATGCCTGACACGATGGTGATGCCTGCATCTCTATTATGTATAAATGAGCCAGAAAATACAAGAGGGTAAATGTGAAAATGCCGCAAATCCGAGGGGTTAGTTTTAGATCAGGTCAGATAAATCAAGGCTTTTCAGGACATGTCCCAAAACCGGAACTGACAGAAAATGCCACGGCGCTGAGCGGTGCTTTGGAGCATTTATCGTGACTTTTTGTGTGGATTTCACTCTATGGGGATGTGCCGGATGGGCTGTCCGTCCGCACTGGTGATGACCCGTTCGCCGCAGGCGAATACCAGCGGCCTGTGATGATCCACCCGGATTTCGGCCTGCGTGCCGTCATTGTAAATTTCATACGTATGCCCGTAAAAAACGGCATGTACCTGACAGGGATTGCCGCTGCCCAGACTGAACCAGACATTGCCCATATGGGGATGGATGCCCCAGCGGTGGGCAATATACTCAAGGCAGGCCAGCATGGTTGGACCATATGCGTCCTGAATGGGCCCTGTCTCGCTATTTGAAAGGGGGTGATGAGTTTCTGCGCTGACCAGGGATGGTTGCCCGGTAAAGGGATCGAACTGCTGCGTAAAACGGAATCCGCTGTCGGCAACAGCCTGAAACAGCCGGTTACCCAGTACTGTAACCAGTTTGTGATATCCATACCGTTCCAGTGCCGGGATGGCCCGCTGGTAGGTCAGGCCCTCCGGTTGTCCGTTCCAGTTGTTTTCGGGACTGTTCCGAAAGCAGGGATCATTGGCGGCGATGCTCGGGAGCGGCATGGGTGTATAGAATTCTTCCGGATTCAGGAGATGCCGGTGCACAAAGGTGTCCGCCATATCCTGGGACAGAGAACCCCAGTACATACAGCGCAGTGTATTGTGGCACAGGACGGGGATCTGTCGGCCATACCTGTCGAGATCGAAACAGGCGCCGCGCGAGGGATCCCACAGATGCAGGCGGATGGCCTTCGCGACAGATGCCGCCTCTGCACGCCAGTGAGCCTCAAGCCGGCTGTCACCCTCAATGCGGGCGATTTCAGCCAGCGTCTGGCGGCTGGCAAAGGACCAGCTCATGACATCCATGGAGGCCATGGGGACAACAGTCCTGTCTGCAGGCGGCGTATCCTCGCTCCACCAGCACGGTGCATCCCCGTAACGCAGTCCCATATCCTCTCCGGTATCATAGACGCAGAACGACTCAAGTAGTCCATCATGATTGCTGTCGCGTGTCCGCCAGAGACAGGCGTCAAAGCGCATCAGGCATTCCTGGAGCATGGAAAGAAACTGCCGGTCCTCGCCAAACAGATAATAGAGGTTCAGTGCAGGTTCCGGGAAACAGAATCCCTGGTATTTGTTGAACTCCGGTTCAATCTGCCCGTCCGGCAGGCATTGGATGGAACCGGGGAGCCTGCCGTCTGCGCGCTGGTACTCCATAAAGAGACGGCAGTTCCAGAGTGCTGCCTCAAGATTGCGCAGGGCATACATTTCGCCGCCCATGGGCTGGGTCTCAAGCCAGATCTTGTCATATCCGCCGCCCTCAACAAGGACAGGATAAGGGCCAAACTGTTGCAGATTCAGGCGGCACTTTGTCTCTGCGGCATTATATATTTTCCGGATGTCAGACCGCTGGCAGTCAAATGAGATGCTGGTTTCCGGGAGCATAGGCATTTCCTTTCTCTGCGAGCATGTTCACAGATGGGCATATCTGAACAGCATTTTTTTTCGTGAAAAACCCTGAAATCTGTTGACGAACAGGCAGCGAGGCGGTATACTTACTATGTTAGCTGCGGCTAACATAAAATCGGTGCACCAACCGATTCTTTTAAGCGACATATGTTAGATACATCTAACTATAAAAGGAGTGCTGTTATGCTGTGTGAGGATATCATTCGCTACTGTGCACCAACGATGGCCTGCATCAAGACAGGGAGCATGTTTAACTGTCCCTGCTGTGATCAGCGTGAGATGCTGGACAAAATGCGCGAGGTGAACCTTCAGCTTCGCGGGAAAGGGCTGCGTGTCCTGCCGCTAAGGTGGAAGGATGGACGTGTATTGGTCTATGTTTACCGTCCGGACATGCTGGCGAATGATCTCATGACACCGAATGCAGAACATCTGCTGCTGGAGTGCGGATATGCCTGCGGAAATCCAAGCCGGTGTATTGCCCAGCTTATGCAGCGTTTGCGTGAAAACGACGAATTTCCGCATGAAATCGGGTTGTTTCTTGGGTATCCGCCGGAGGATGTGGATGGATTCATGCACAGGAAAGATGAGTGGAAGATCTGCGGACTCTGGAAGGTATATGACAACGTCGATGCGGCTGCCCGCCAGTTTATGCGCTGCAGGAACTGTACGCAGGAGTATGTCCGGCAATATGAGCAGGGCTGCTCTCTGGACAGCCTCGCAGTCGCAGGCTGAGCAGACGAGAGATAGTTCAGGATCCCTGGGAACCGGGGATGATCATATCAGCCACTGAGCAGCATCATGCCAGGTTAGCGGCAGGCATTTTCCAGCCTGTGGGCCATGCCATGCTCAGATGAGGGGAGCTTCTTTTGAGAGGCTCCCCAATGCATTTTTTGGGGTATAAGCGGGGGAATATAGGATGGACTTCCGGGACCATTCATCCACCTGTTTTTGGGGCTGCAGCGTCTCTCCTGCTGCGTTCGCTGATTGGCTTTGGCAGCATATTGTGCGCTGAATGGACGAGCTTTATGACATAGCCCGAAGCACTAATTTTACTCGTTTTTGGTCCGGTTTTAACTAAAAAAGTCATTGAGACAAACTCACGGGCAACGGCTCTTCTGCAGCTTTCGGGAATTACTGCGGCAGCATGCTATGAGCTGGGTGAATGGGCCTTATGGCTTATGCCCAAAGCACTGTTTTCACTCATTTTTGGTCCGGATTTAACTAAAAAAGTCATTGAGACAAATCACGGATGGTAACTTGTCTGGAACTGCTTTTTCCCGGGCAGCATGCGGTGGACAATCGCCACAGGGTCAGGTGAAAAGACGCTCTTCAGTGTTGCATCAACCGGCAGATCCGAGGACGTATCAGTCGAGCAAAACAACCGGGAACGGGCTCATGTATGGCTGGCAATCAGGCAGCAATCCTGCTGGGTGAATGGCAAGGGGAAGCGGTCTGAGTGGATTCCTGCGAGTGCCCGGGACGTCCTGGCGGCTGACTGAGATGCGAAGATTCTGGCAGATGCTGTGACAGCGTGAACAGGCAGATGAAAATGGGATTCGCGTCCTATACGCAGGTGTTCTGCTGAGATGAAAACAGGCAGCAAACGACTCAAGGTTTATTTAGCAGACCATCATGGACTGCAATGAGCAATAATCTCAAAGCAATATTTCGTACGCCCTGATGGTTGAAGTCGGATTAAGATGGAAACATGAATGTGAGACCGGAGATCGTCCCATCAAATGACCGGACGAAGCGGATACAAAGCGTCTTCTCGGGTCAGATGCCTGCGCAGCTCCGAGAATGAAACGGTACGGCAGATATCTGTGGCTGAACAGAAACCGATGAATCATGCTGTTTGCCAGGTTTCCTGATTGGGGTTATAATGACAGTATGACCAAATGAAAGAAGGAATGAGAATGAAAAAATGGATGTTGTGCCTCATGATGGTCATGATGGCATTCTCTTTTGTGGGATATGTCTGTGCCGGGACAGCCGAATCAACAGGAACCGATGGCATTGTGGAGATCGCAGACGGGAAGACCTCCGCGGATGAGGCTTTCTGGGTGCAACTGACAGCGTCAGATGAGGCATTCTGGGACAACATGACCTATACACCGGTCATGCAGTTGGATACAAACGGGGATATCGAAACCTGGCTGGTAAGCTTTTGCAGCAAACCAGTGGAATCAGCGGAGGATGAGGCAGAACCGGAAACCGGGTATCTTGTGCAGTACATCCAGATGACCCCGTATCCCAAGGTGATCGGCACGACGCTGGTTGGCGAACCGCTTAAAGAGAACACGCCTGCCTGCGAGATTAAACTCCAGTTGACTCATGACCAGGTGCTTGACGATAATTATCTGCCCACGGACAGCATCCGGGAGAAGTTCCAGATTCAGGAGGACTTCAGGACAATCGACGTGGTCTATCTCGAAACACCGGACAGAGAATATCAGAACAGCGGCTGGATAAACCGTATCCGAGTGAAGGATGACAAGGCAAGGTATGAACTGACCATAAGATTCGTTACGCGGTTGAGGATGACAACCTGGAAGCAGCCCTGACAAATGCCCGTGCAGATGGTTTTTCGCTGTATGATACTCAGTTTGAGGCGGAGTTCGACTGGAACTATGCCGGAATGGCGCTGAGCTTTTCCGCAGATGTGAATCTGAAAATGAATGAGGTTCCGGACATGGATCTGCTGTCGAAAGAAGACGCG
>JAFSZW010000154.1 GCA_017458865.1 Clostridia bacterium | reverse complement strand
TCTCTGAAGACCGTTTTTCACCTGAGTATTACAGAGATATGATTGAGAAGAATCTTCTCAATCTGACTGAAGAGGATAACTGGAAGCTGACCGACGCACCGGACGGTTCCAGTGGTTTATTACTGCTGATCAAAAAGGAGCAGCAGGCAAGCCTCGAACTGCGGACAGCACTTGAGGCAAAGGAGATTGTTTCGAGTCCCTCCAGACTGACCATTCCCGTCGGCAGGGCATTTACAGATACCGTAGAGAGTATTGATCTGCGGTTCTTTTCCTGCCTCTACCTGATGGATCAGCAGGACTGCATGCCGGGACTGCTGGATATCTTACTGCTTGGGCTGATGTTTCGTACCTCTCCGAATGATGAGCGCTTTGTGTTTCTGGATAAGGCCGGGATTCTTGGCGTCTATTATGATCTGCCGCATCTCTTTGATCCGCCGGTCCTGACAGAGGACGGCATCCGCAGTGCACTGGCCTGGATTTCGGATGAGATTACGAACCGTCTTACCGCGATGGAGGCAAGGGGCGCAAGATCTCTGGACGGTTACAACGCATCGCTGAGAGTGGATGAGCATTCCTTTATGCGCCTGCTGGTGATTATTACCGATGCAGACGAGATTATGAAGGATCCCGAGTTCGCGGCAATGATGCGCATGGTCCGTGAGCACGGGCTCATGGTCGGCATTCACTTCCTGCTTATGATATCTGAACCGGCCCCGCAGACGGCACTGACGAAGAGCACGGTCTATTTCAAGCGGGCTATTGACTCGGAGTCGACCATTCGCCGGATCATTAAAAAATACCAGGTCAAGCGGGGTGAACACACACCGCATTTTGTCGACTGCTGCTATACAGAGCAGAGCGATGTGGATACCATATCTGCATACCTGAAGGAAAACAACAAGATCAGTTATGCGGGGATTATGGGTGATGCGCATAAAGAAGAGGAGCAAACTGAGGCGCAGCCGGTAAATAAGCCTCAGGAGGCGGCAGCCGAGGACAAGCAAGCGCCGGAGAAACAGAATGTCCTGCTCTTCTCATTTGGCAATGAGCCTAAGGTGTTTGAGGAAGATTCATCCGAGGCAGAGCCTGCCATGGCCGAGAACTGGAAACCGCAGATTCAGATCCCCAAGATTGACAGCAATGCAGCTGTTTCAAAAGAACCGCTGAGGCTTAAACCCGTTCGCCGGATTCAGGGATACCGTTCCACAATCCGCTCAAAGCAGGAGAGCGGTCCTGATCATGCGGATGCAGCAAAGCGGGAAACTGTGGTGATGCGAAACGCTTCCTCCCCGAAAGGACCCGCGCCAGATGCGGCACAAAAGACGCCGTCTGCCCCGGCGGGGCCGTCTCAGGAAGTTCAAGCGCCGAATGTACCGGTCATGGCGCCCGAGATGCCGAAAGTACCTGCAGGGAAGCCTGAAACACCGGAGTCACAGACCAGGGAATTTGAGATACCGAGACCAAAGGTCAGGCGGCCGGAGATACCGGAATCACAGGCAGATGGGCCTGTTGTCGTCCAGCAGCGTGACCGGCCGAATGACTTCCGCGTAGTACCGCCCAAGGTGGTGCTAGACCCCGTTCGGGCTGAGGAAACGGTGAAGAGCGATACGGGTTCTCAGATTCCTGATGAAACCGAATCAAATGATAAAGCACCTGATTCAGGTGCAGAACCGACACATGAGCGGAGGCGCTCAAGGAGCAGAGACACCAGACGGCAGGCACGCAGGCAGCAGGAGAAACCGGCCTCAATGCCGACACTCTCGTTCCAGCCGGAAAACCAGCGTGTCAAGCCAGAGTTTACCCGAGCGTCTGAGCCGGTGCCCGGGACGGAGCCGGCATCGGTAGAGGCGCTTTCGTTCCAGCCGACAAATCAGCCCGTCAGGGCAGAGTTTGCCGATGCACATGAATCGGTACCCGGGACAGATGCTGTCTCATCCGGATCATTTGAACCGGAGAACAAGGGCGTGCCGACTCATTCGGAACAGCCGGAGATCCATCGGGCGAATCCTGTTCATGTCATTCCCCAGGTGGACATTAATAAACTGGAAGCTGAACCCGAGCTGCAGGATGAGGAATCGGAGAAACCGTCCGGAAAGAAAAAACGGAAGGGTAAGGTTATCCTGCCTGTGATCCTCGGGGCGGCGCTTCTTCTTGGCGGCACGTATGCAGCGCTGAGACAGACGGGGATCATCCATCCTCTGACTGAGTACCTGCCGGGTCCAGGAAATGGATCGAAATCGTCTGTGGCGGCAACTGCTACGACTACGCCGACGTCAGTTCCGACTGCTGAGCCGAAGAGTACTGCGGCAGCAGTTGTTACACCGGTGATTCAGGGGTCCATGCTGAGCAGCACAGGGACGAGGACATCTCAACCTGTTACCGGAAATATACCCGCATTCACTATGGAAACGACTGCACCGGCAACCAATACCGTTACAGCGGCCCCGTTTGTGACCGCTGCGCCGGTTGTCACGGCAGCGCCGTTTGTGACTGCTGCGCCGACTGCCACGACGGCATCGGATGTCACGAATCAGGAGGAGACAACATCGGCACCGGCTGTGACGCCAGCGATTGTCATCACTGGGCCGAGGAACCTGTTTGATACAACGGCTGAGCCGACAACTGAGCCGACAGCAAGTGAGCTGCCGGCAGAAAGCGAAGATGATTCAACCACAACCAGTCAGACGACTGCGGGCGCCTTGAATACGATGCCTGCAGCAACGCAGACACCGTCGAGTACCAGTGCGCCTGCGAACAGGCTTAACTGGCCAACGTCGGACTGGTTTGAACTGGGGACTGCTAAGCCGTCCTCAGGGCTGCAGGAAACCAGTGATGAACAGACTGCAGCTGATAATGTATCGGGACTCAAGGCGTCGCCTGTCAAAGCCCTTGATCTTGAGGAGAACAGGGCGACCGCCGCACCAGATGCTGTAATGGACGGGACAGATTCCCAGACGGAAACCGGGACAAGTGCCGGGCAGAGCGGGACGTCTGAAACGACCAAGGCAGGCACCAGTCAGACAGGCGGGTCCGAAAGCGCGACCGGAACAGACGGTACCGCAGCAGATGAAGGGACGTCAGGCAACTCGACAGCGGGTACGCTTCAGATCAGAGTGCTTGAGGACGTACGCACAGAGTCGGATAACGGAACCCTTTCTGCAAGATCGCAAGGAAATGGCGAGACGTCCGAAAAGACAGATGCCGGCCTGACTGGCGATGAGAGCACAACTCTGTCGGCAGACACCAGTGCAAAGGAAACCACTGCTGATAGCAAGACGCCCGAGACGACAACAGCTGCCGGCCTGACCGAAAGTGCAGGACAGGCAGCAGATACGGAAGCAGCGGAAACGTCTGGAAAGGCCATAGTGCGTCTGACATCAGTGCCGGATGGCGCAGTCGTTGAGGCGGATACCGGGACGTTTGGCGCGGCTGTGCAGGCAGATACCGGATCGAATCAGGCATCTGCAGATGCGGCAAATACCACTGAAAGTGCATCTGCGCCAGTCGTGGAGGCAGGCACTTATACGCTGCCTGCATACACGACGCCAGACACGGACCAGTTGGCTGCTAGCGGGACGGAAACGCAGCAAAGCGTTTCAAAGGATCATTACCGTGTCGGTGACGTGGGGGAGGATATCCTGCTGATCAAGCAGCGTCTGACAGAACTCGGATACTACAATGAGGGTTCGAGCTTTAATGACCGGTTCAACAACTATATGGCCATGCATGTGCGGAATTTCCAGAAGGACAAGGGGCTTTCGCAGACCGGCGAGATCGGTCCTGAGGAACTGGCCATTCTGTTCGGTGAACAGCCGTAAACGGACAAATTCCCAGCTATTTGATTTACCCAGTATATGATGAGCAGCGTTGACGAGAAAGACTTGAGGTGCAGCCTATGAAGAAGTCGAGGAAGATTTTGATTATTGCGGTGATCTGTCTGGTTCTTGTTCTGATTCCCCTGTACATGAATCACCCGAGCAGGAAGTACAAGCGCGCCGTCGAACTGTTTAACGGACAGTCGTATGAGGAAGCAATGGCGCTGTTCGAGAAGATCCCGAGTTACAAGGATTCGGGAATGTATATCAGCTATCTGACGTACTTTAAGCAGTATGAGGCCGGTGAGTATGAGGATGCTGAATCGGGGTTTGCATCGCTTGGGGATTTCCTTGACAGCAAAAAGATTGCGGATGACTGTGCAGAGAAGCAGCAGGTAAAGAATTACGAGAAAGCGAAAGCGCTTTTTGATGCACAGAACTACAAGGAGGCCGGCGCCGTATTTGCCCAGCTCGGCAAGTATGAGGAGGCTGCAAGTTACGCTGCTTACTGTGACGGTATGAATGCGTTTGAGGACGGCGAATACCGCAAGGCTCAGGATTTGTTCCTTTCCGTATCAGGTTTCCTGGATGCGGATCAGTGGGTCGAGGCCAGCATCATGATGGAGAAGGATACCATCTACCGTGCGGCGCTTGAGAAGTATGAGGGCGGCGAGTATCAGGCTTCCCTTGAACAGTTCCAGCAGATCTCAGGATATGAGGACGCGACATCATACATCCACTATATTGAAGGCCTCATCGCACTTGATGAGGAGAAGTATATCGCTGCGGCGACCGCGTTCAGGAGCGTGTCCGGATTCAAGGATGCGGACGAACTGACGAAGCTCAGTGTGGAGCGTCAGCTTTCCATGCAGTACCAGGAAGCGGTAAAGCTGTTCAAGGATGGTGACTACAAGGCGGCGACGACTGCGTTCTCTGCCATTACGGATTATGCCGATTCCGAGAGCTACATGACCTACATGAACGCGATGACAGATCTTTCTGCGGAGCGGTATAAAGAGGCGATTGAAAAGCTGCGCAGCCTGGGCAGCTTCCTTGACAGCAAAAAGCAGGCAGATGAGGCGGAGGAGCAGTATCATTCCATCCTTTACAATGTCGCGACAGCGCATTTTGAGGATGAAAACTACGCGGATGCACTGGAAGTGTTCAGCGAGCTTGGCCAGTACAGGGATGCTGCACTCTATGCCGCGTATTCCGCCGGCCTGATTGCAGAGGCTGAGGAGGATTACCACAGTGCTGAAACGCACTTTGCAAGTATTCCTGATTTTAAGGATGCGGGTGAGCGCGCAGCGAAGAACCATGAGGCCTATCTTGTGCAGCAGTACGCACTGGGTACTGAAAGCATAGAGGCAGGCGATTATGAGAAGGCAAGGACTGCCTTTGCCAACGTAAAGGGTTACCTGCAGGCGGACGAATTCCTGACGTATCTGGATGGACAGGCAGCACTTGAGGCTGAGGACTATCTGAGCGCTGAAACGCTCTTTGGTTCTCTTGGCGATTTCCGTGACAGTAAGGTGCTGGCTGAACTCAGTACCGAAAAGCTGAAACCCATCCGCTATGCGAACGGCAAACAGCTGATTGAAGACGGCCAGTACGAGGAAGCGGCTGAGATGTTTGAAATGCTGCCGGGGTATGAGGAGGCTGACAGCTACGCTGATTATGCCCGCATTCTCCAGACGGCATATGTCGGGGACTATCAGGATGCCATAGAAATGCTGAAGGAAATGAATGGATTCCTCGATTCGGATCTCCTCAGCATCTACTTTGAGGGACGTCAGGCTGAGATAGATCTTGAGTATGAGAAGGCCATGGAAGTATATGAGCAGATCATGGACTTCAAGGACAGTGCTGAGCGCAGTGCACGGCTCCCGGACATGATCCTCGACCGCGATTTTGACCGGCTGGCGGATAAGCTGACCGGACGTGACTGGTGGAACCAGGCGCTGAGCGGCGAAGTTGCGGTGATGCTCACCAAAGAGTATCAACTTTCGAATACCACAATGCCGGCGCGTTTCATGGCGCTTGCGGATACCATGCTTGAGGAGGGCGACTTTGAACACAGTTACGCCCTGACAGCGCTTGTGTCCGGTCAGGTTCCGGATGCGGCAGACAGGCTTGATGAGATTCAGTATCTCTACGCGCTCACGGAAATGGAAGACGGCCATGCCGATCAGGCAGAATGGATGCTCACGGAACTTGCGGAGAAGGATTATCCCGAGGCGAAAGAGACACTGAACAGCTGCTGGCAGATGCTTGAAAGCGCAGCCAGAGAGCAGGGAGATGACGAGCTGGCGGATCTCTATCTGCAGAAGATGAAACCTGCAACGGACGCTGATGCGGATAAGATGGACGTTCAGGTGGTCGAGATTGATCCGGCTGTCTACGAGATTCCCGGTGTGGATCAGGTTTTGGATGCGTACGGTGATCTCACTGACAGGGTGCGGGAAGTCATGAAGGATTCGGCAAATGTCGAAAATGCGGACATTGACCCGTTGACCGCTGCTGCGCTTGCGATGACGGCGGTTGTTGCCGATACCATGAACAAAGATGACGGACCGGTGCCGGATGACACGCATGTGCTGCCAACCGATGAAACAGCCGAAAAAGTGGAGAACGCCGAGACAACATTGGGCGATAATACGCCCAATGTGGAGAATAAAGGGCAGAAGATTGTCAAAATAGATCCTGTCGTGGATGAGACCGCAGAGACCGCTCAGGAAGGCGAAACGGACGGGACGGCTGTGCAGGAAGACGGGGAAGCGGCTGCGGATGATCTCCTTGCGAGTGATGCAGGAGATGATGAATCGGCTGAGATTACCCTGACCCCCCGCGATGCGGCAGCAAGAATCGAAATCCAGGATGCCCCTGCCGGTGAGGTGGCTGCAGAGGCCAGGACGGTGACGGATGAGTCCATCGAGCAGCCTGAGCTGGTTGTACCCGAAACGGTTGCAGATGACATTGCAGAGGTCCTTGAAAAAGGCGCTGCTGCAGCGGATGCCGGGGAGATTACGGACGAGGTCAGCGTTCCTGCTAATGAAAATCCGGACGAACATACGGATGTTCTCGGTGCTGAGGCGCTTGAGGCCATGCAGCAGGTGGAAACCGGTACGAATGGAGAGGCAGATGCCGAGACGCCTGAGACAACGCCGTCTGAGGCAACCCCATCCGAGCCGGTGCAGGCTTTAGAAACGAATGAGACGACGGCATCTGAGTCTCAAGCGCCGGACAAGGCGGGAGCGTCTGTTTCCGGCGCTCAGGCTGAATCTGGCAAGTAAGCTGACTGGAATATTATGTCCCAAAATACGAATCTGTCCCTCTGAAGGGAAGGAAAGAGGATAACCATGAGAAAATGGGTTTGTGTGTTCCTACTGGTCTGTCTGATATGTGCGGCGAATGCTGCTTTATCTGAGGTGACAGGGATTGAGATTCAGTCCCCCCATAACGGCGATGTACTGAATCTTTCAGATGATATGGTCCTTTTTTCGTTCGTTGTACCGGAGGGAAAGGAAGAGGATACGTATACATATATCCTGAAGGATACAGGCGCCAATGAGATCCTGGATCTGGATGAGATCATGGTCGATTCTGAGGATAAGATTGGTCTCATAGGGTTTGATACGTCCATGTTCGAGAAGGGCGGCAGCTACAGCATCCGGATCACCGGCAATGAGGATACGACCCTTGATGCGGCTGTTGATTTCAAAATCAGCAGTATCGCTACACCGACGGATACTGAGGCGGATGCCGACGGGACGGAGGAGCGGATCCAGGCAGCGCCCCAGGACGGATATGCGCTGACCATGATCAGCCCCGAGGACGGCGAGGTCATCGAGACTGCCGAGAATCCGGAAATCCAGTTCCTCTGGATCCTGGATGAGTATCCGGTTGAGGATATTCCCTATACATGGAAAATTGAAACGGCGGATGGCGAGAGCCTCCTTAATGGTTCAGGCCGCATGAACAGCAGCAGGAAGCAGTATGGGTTTGCAGTACCGTCCTCCATGTTTGCTGCCGGCAGCAAATATACATTCAGGATTGAATCCATGGACGAGGAAAGTGCAGCGGCTTTCTCACTGGCTAAGGCACCCGAACCGACAGCGACGCCAAAGGCTACGGCAACGCCGGAACCGTCTGTAACACCGACCCCTGTGCCAACACCTACACCGACTCCCAAGAAGACGCAGGAAGAGCTGATTGCATCCGCGGCCGCCAAGCTGGGTGTACCGAGTTCGTATATATCCAAGGTGAGAATGTCCGGCGACACGGCCTATCCGTTTGCAGCGGAGCTTGAGGGCGGAACCATTGCCGGTGATGCGACGCTTCGCATTGAATCGCCTTCCAATGGCGCAGTGATGTCCTACCACAGCGACATCTTCTTTGAGGTAAAGCTTGAGGCGCTGCAATCTGTAAAGGATCGCCTGGTGATCCAGTTTACAGATGTGCAGGGCGACAATATCCTGTACATCATGTACTACGAGAAACCGATTGAGGCGGGCAAGACAGCGTCTCTGGCCGTTCCCTGCCGGTACTTTGCGCCGGACACCCTGATTCGGCTCAGCATTGAAAGCGTGGAATCCGAAAAGATCAACAGCATGACGCTGTTCTCTTTCCGCGGCTTTACGCCGACACCGGCACCGGTCTCTACACCGGCGCCAACAGCGACACCTGCCCCGACAAAAGCGCCTGAACCAACGACTCAGATTGTCGCGGAACCTGCATCCACGCCTGAACCGACGACGCAGATTGCAGCAACCTCTGAACCGGAAAAGATTGAGGCTGCGGAGCCTTCGGGCAAGTCTCAGCCGGCGCTGACGGTTCAGATAGAGGAAATTGAGGGCAGAGTCAAGATTCACAGAGAGGGTACGATCAATGTGCGGGCACTGCCGGATGAGAAGAGTCAGCGGATTGGCATTGCCAAGGCGGACGGCGTATACACCTGTACCGGTATTACGGAAAACGGCTGGTATCGCATAATCATGAGGGATGGAAGCCAGGGATATGTTTCCAAGAAGCTGAGCCGTCTCGTATGGATTAAGCGCTGATAGTGATCAATCAGATTGGGAAGCCATGGGATTTGCCCCTGGCTTCCCGTCTTGTATGATTTATGCGTACCAGCGCGGCACGGGAGCAGCAGGGCTTTGAGCGGTTTTGGGATGCCTGACTCTGCCAAATTTATGGCTTGCATCCGTTATGCTGAAATGATATAATCCTTCGGATAATATCCTAAGTGCCTGTTGTCTGAATCAAAAGGAGGAGCTATGTCAACTGTACATGTTTTCGATCATCCGTTGATCACGCACAAGCTGTCTATTATGAGGGACAAGGAAACCGGCCCGAAGGAATTCAGGGAACTCCTGAATGAGATATCTACGCTTATGGCTTATGAGGTAACCCGGGATCTTCCGATGAAGACGGTAGAGATCGAGACGCCTATTTGCAAAACGAACACCAAAAAGCTGGCAGGCAAGAAGCTGGCGATTGTGCCGATTCTGCGCGCCGGCCTTGGCATGGTGGATGGCATCATGTCGCTTGTTCCGGCAGCGAAGGTCGGACATATCGGCCTGTATCGCGATCCGGATACGCTTGAACCGGTTGAGTACTACTGCAAGCTGCCCGCGGATGCCCAGGACAGAGTGATTCTCCTGGTTGACCCGATGCTTGCGACCGGCGGCTCTTCATCCGCGGCCATTGGCTTCCTCAAGAAGCGCGGATGCTTCAATATCCGTCTGGTATGCCTGATTGCAGCCCCTGAGGGAATTGCCAGGATTCAGAAGGATCATCCGGACGTCGACATCTATGTGGCGGGTCTTGACGATCATCTGAACGAGCATGGCTATATCTTTCCCGGCCTCGGTGATGCTGGAGACCGGCTCTTTGGCACAAAGTAAAAAAGGGAGCGTACCATCCCGGTGCGCTCTTTCTTCTGTTTAGATTGAAGGTCAGCTGCCTCTGCCACAGGCGGGCGGCAGCTATATGAAACAGATTTCGGAAGGATACGACGATGGATAAGATTGCTGTACTGATTCCATGTTATAACGAGGCCAAAACCATTGAGAAGGTGGTTGAGGACTTCCGTCATGCACTGCCCGGTGCAACGATTTATGTCTACGACAACAATTCGACGGACGGCACAGGCGAGCTGGCCAAAAAGGCCGGGGCCGTTGTCCGCCCGGAGCACATGCAGGGGAAGGGCAACGTCATTCGCCGCATGTTCAGGGAAGTCGATGCGATGTGCTATGTTCTCGTCGACGGAGACGATACGTATCCAGCCGAATCTGCGCCCGAAATGGCCGCGCTGGTGCTTGAGGAGCAGGCGGACATGGTCATCGGCGACCGGCTGTCAAGCACGTATTTCACTGAGAACAAGCGGCCGTTCCACAATTTTGGGAACAGCCTGGTACGCGGGACCATCAACCGCCTTTTCGGCTCCAATATCCTTGACATCATGACCGGATACCGGGCGTTTTCCTATCGCTTTGTCAAAACCTATCCGGTGCTCTCAAAGGGATTTGAGATCGAGACGGATATGACGGTGCATGCGATTTACCGCAACATGCTGGTTAGAAACGTCGTTGTGACCTACCGCGACAGGCCGGCGGGCAGTGAGTCAAAGCTCAATACCGGCAAGGATGGCTTTAAGGTCCTTATGACCATCGGAAAGCTGTACAAGAACTACAAGCCGTTCTCATTTTTCAGCATCCTGGCGCTCCTGCTGATTCTGGCCTCGATTCTGTTTGTAACGCCGGTGCTGCGCGAATTCATTCAGACGGGTATGGTGCCAAGGTTCCCGACGCTCATCACATGTCTGTTCAGCGTGCTGGCAGGCCTGCTCCTCTTCATCTGCGGCCTGATCCTCTCCTCACTGCAGGAGAAGGACCGGCGTGATTTTGAGTATCAGCTGGTTGAGACGGAAGAGCGGTTTATCCGTGCCGCTTCGCCGGAACAGGTCTGACCCGTCCGGATGTTTTGAGGCTACTGAGCACCCGGCATGATGCGCATTCCATGGCAGGAACCGTGTGCAATGTGCGCATTACTGGATGCCAGTCATCAGATGGCAGGACGGATAAAAGATGCGGGTAGAACGTTATTTACGCGGCCGCAGCGCATTGGCGGCATTGACTTTGAGGAGGATAACCGGATCGTGGATCTTAAGATAGAGCAGCTCCTGGACCAGGTGCAGAAACCCGCACGGTATATGGGCGGTGAACTGAACAGCATTCAGCGGGATTTTGAACATACTGGATTCCGGTATTGCTTCGGATTTCCGGATGTTTACGAGGTCGGCATGTCGCATGTCGGCTCCCGGATTCTGTATGACATCATCAACAAGCGGCCGGATACGCTGTGCGAACGGGTTTTCATGCCGTGGGTGGATATGGCGGATCTCATGCGTGCTGAAAAACTCCCGCTGTTTTCGCTTGAAACCAGGCATCCTGTGCGCGATTTCGACATTCTCGGCATCACGCTGCAGTATGAGATGAGCTATACCAATATCCTTGAAATCCTGGATCTTGCCGGTATTCCGATTCACAGTGAGGACAGGACGTGGGCGGATCCAATCGTCATTGCGGGCGGTCCCTGCGCGTTCAATCCGGAGCCGCTGCATCACTTTATTGATGCATTTTCCATCGGCGACGGTGAGGTTTCAACGCTTGAGACGATTGAGGTAGTGGAGCGGTGCAAGCGTGAGGGGAAGAGCCGCGCGGAATGCCTGTTTGAGCTCAGCCAGCTAAATGGTGTGTATGTGCCCTCATTGTATGAGGCATCCTACAACGAGGACGGGACGCTGGCATCCTTTGTGCCGACAAGAGATGGCGTTCCGGCCGTTGTCCGCAAGAACATGATTGCTGACCTGGATGCCGCGGAATATCCGGAAAACGTCATTGTGCCCTATATGGATATTGTGCATGACCGGATCAACATTGAGGTGCTGCGCGGCTGTACGCGCGGCTGCCGGTTCTGCCAGGCGGGCATGATCTACCGTCCGGTCCGGGAACGTTCCATGGAGCGCATCCTCGACCTGGCGCAGCATCTGGTGGACAATACCGGATATGAGGAAATTACACTGTCCTCGCTTTCAACAGGCGATTACAGCTGCCTGCCCAAACTTGCGCATGAGATGATGGAGCGCTTTGAAAAGCAGCGCGTATCGCTCTCATTGCCGTCTCTGCGCCTTGACAGTGAGCTCAAGGCGACGCTGGAGGAGACGCAGCGCGTCAGGAAAACCAGCCTCACGTATGCCATGGAGGCAGGAACGCAGCGCCTCAGGGATGTCATCAACAAGGGGATCACCGAGGAGGACCTGGTTTCATCTGTAAAGGATGCTTTTGCCGGCGGCTGGAGCAGCGTCAAGCTGTATTTCATGTTTGGCCTGCCGACGGAAACGACGGAGGATCTGGATGGAATTCCCCAGCTGGCCAATAAGGTGGTCAGGCAGTATTTTGCCACCCCGAAAGAACAGCGTGCGCGGGGCCTTCGCGTAAACTGCAGCGCATCCTGCTTTGTCCCGAAACCGTTTACCCCGTTCCAGTGGGAGGCGCAGGATACGCTCGAACAATTCCGTGAGAAGCAGGAATACCTCTGTCATATTATGCATATCAAGGGCGTGGAGTTTAACTGGCATACACCTGAGGTCTCCTTCCTTGAGGCGGTTTTTGCAAGAGGCGACCGTCATGTGGCGGATGTGCTTGAGCTGGCATGGCGAAATGGCTGCCGTTTTGACGGATGGTCGGATCAGTTCAGATTTGACACCTGGATGGAAGCGTTCAGGACCTGCAATGTGGACCCGGCGTTCTATGCCAACCGGCAAAGAGCAAAGGGCGAACTGTTCCCGTGGTCCTTTATTGATGCGGGCGTAACCGAGGCGTTCCTCTGGCATGAACATGAGCTTGCCATGCAGGCAAAGATTACACCGGACTGCCGGAAGGGCTGTCATGGATGCGGACTCAAGCGTTTTGAAGGAGCTTGCCAAGGATGAGATTACTGATTGAGTTTAAAAAGACCGAGCGCGTCCGGCACCTGGGCCTGCTTGATATGCAGCGGACCATGCAGCGTGCCCTGCGCCGCAGCCATCTGCCGGTCTCCTATTCCAAGGGCTTCAATCCGCATATGAACATGTCGTTTGCCTCAGCGCTTTCAAGCGGGGTTCCCGGAGATGCCGAAATCCTGGATGTGGCCATGGCAGAACCGGTAACCGAGGCGGAGGCCATGGAAAAGCTTTCGGCCGCGCTGCCGGATGCACTGCCTGTAAACCGCGTGAGGCTGGTTGATGACCGGTTCAAAAAGATGGGGGCGCTGCTTGAGGCGGCCGCCTATATC
>JAFSZW010000153.1 GCA_017458865.1 Clostridia bacterium | reverse complement strand
CCGGGGAAATGATGGAATCCACCAGACGCAGGTCATATACATAGCCGCCGTTGGCCACCGCGGCAATGTATCTGGCGACGGCGACCGGGGTGATTGTGGTGATGGACTGTCCGACCGCGCACATGATCGCCTCAGAACCACCCCATTTGATCTCGTTCAGCATGATGTAGGTATCGCCGGCGACGATCTGCAGGTAGACCAGTTCACGAGGCATGTCCAGCTCTTCCATGAGAATGGTACGGATCTGCGGCAGCCAGTCTGACTGGTTCGCATCTATGGCCATGTCCATGAGGCGCTTGACGCACTTGTTCAGCTTGGCTTCATCGAATATCATGCCATAGTCATCACCGACGCTGATCAGGTGTTTCTTGATATTGTTAAAGACGATGGATGGACGCCAGGTGCACTGCTCGGCGGCAGAGATGGCCTTGTTCTTGTCATACAGGGATGTCTGAGAGCCCACATATCCCTGCAGCTCGCCCGGCAGATCTATGCCGGTTTTGGTCGTCAGACCGTACAGCGCTGCTGTCTTGTACAGCTGGTCGTCCTGCTGCTCATACAGTCTTGAACCGACGGTATAGAAGAAATAGTTGCAGGAGTGCGTGAGGCCGTCTGAGACCGTCTGGTTTGCATGACGCGAAAGCTGTTTCTGGTTGACCCAGCATCGCGGCGGATTGCTCTTGTCGTATAAATCGAAATAGCCGAGGTCGTCAATCGTCTCGTCCATGGTCAGCACGCCGGATGTCAGGCCTGCGGTCGCTGTGACCAGTTTGAAGATGGAGCCGGGCGTATCACGTGAGCCAATGGCGTAATTGACCAGCGGGTTGCGCGCATCAAGGAGAATGCTTGAGGCAGCCTCGCCGCCAACGATGAAGGCATTGGGGTCATACGGCGGATAGCTGGCCAGAGACAGCACTCTGCCCTCCATGTCAACGACCACAACCGCGCCTTTTTCAGCGAGCTCGATCGGGTTCGAATCAAAGTCCCGCGTCGTGCCCTGGAGGACGGTCTTGTTGGTATCCAGCCAGGTATCACTGTTCAGCAGGCGTTCCTGCTCATCCCGGATATAGTTGATATTCTCCTCAAGCGCGGACTCCGCCACGCGCTGAAGGTTTGAATCCATGGTCAGCTTGATGTTGTTGCCGTCCGTTGCCTCTGTTGTCGAAAGCGTCCGGCTGACAGCGCCGTAACGGTCGATTTCAACCACACGTTTGCCGACGCGCTGGGAGGTACAGGGCGTCAGCCAGTCCTCCATGGACTTTTCAACGCCGTCAAGGCCGATGAGGTCGGCAAGCGCATAGCCCTTGTCCTTATACGACGTATAGTAGGTGTTGTAGTTCTGGATTTTGCCGATGTAGCCGATCACATGACATGCCAGCGTGCCGTTCGGATACACCCGCTGCGTGCTGACCGAGACGCTGATCCCCTCAAGTGTCAGGGCCTTGGCCTCTATCTCGATGACCGTCTCCCAGGACACATTTGAGGCAATGGTGATGGGCTGGGAAAGGAATGCGTTGTTCTGCATCGTCTCCCAGACGGCAAGAATCTTGATCTTCTGCTCCTCCGTCATCTCGTCCGGGATGCGGTACCTTGTACAAAGCGTCTCAAACAGCGACTGCTGCGGATAGCGGATGACACTCTGCAGATAGAAGTTGCTGCGCCACATGCTCTCTCTGGCATTCTGCTGGGAAATCGTGTAGTCGTTGTTGTTCCATGAGAAGACCCAGAGTCCGGTCATATTGTCCCGCTGAAGTGAGAACGAGGTGTCCATCTTGCCGCCGTTCTTTTCAACGATATCAATGACATCTATGATGGCATTGGTGTACAGCTGGTACTGGGAGACCCGCCGTCCGTTTTCATCAAACACGTTCGGCACGAAGTTCGGATCCCGGTAGAACTTGACATTGTAGATCTGCTTGTCATAGGCCAGCGTCAGGGAGTTTGAATCCATGATGGTTCCCCGGCTGCCCTGGCTGGTAATTGTCTTTGTTTTCTTGTTGTCCGCACTGGTTAGATTGTCATCAAAGCTGACAATCTGCAGATTGAACAGACGGATAACCAGGACAACAAACAGTGCAACAATAAATACGAGAAGCGTTACAAAACGTCCGCTGTATTGCCCTTTCACTGTGCGTTAATCCTCCTAAACTCAGATTCCTTCTGTTTCTCTTCCCTGCGCCGTCTGACCCGCATGCGGCGCAGATCCACGAGCGTGGCTATGGGCAGCACAAGAATGGACGAATAGACTACGCAGACCATGAGCCTGAAAATCGTCACAAATCCCTGCTCGGCGCCAACCAGAAACAGATACCCGATATACACAATCTCCCTGACAAGCGTCAGGAAAAAGACGATCATGAAATACTCAAGAAACCGCTTATGGCGCAGCTTCCTCATCAACCTGTCGAGGTTTTCTCTGAGAAAGGGGGCCATAAACCCGATAAAGGTATACGTGACCAGATTAATGGCCGGTGCATAGCCGGTTGTCGCATCGTAGAACAGCGCCATCAGCGCCCCCGCGACAAACCCGCCGAATGTGCCAAAGTCGTCCGTGAGCAGCACCAGGATGATGATCATCATGTCCGGTGCGACCGTAAAGATGCGAATGTACCGGACAAACTCCGTCTGAAGGAGGCAGGCGAGTATGCACAGAAAGAACAACTTAAGCGCTCTTGACACCCCGTCTCCCCCTTTCATCCGGTCACGGCGGACCTAACTGTCCCGGAACGACTCAGAAATCATCCGGGAATTCCGCGTATTCATCCTCGTCATCCGTGAAATCAATGATGGCGCCAAACGTTGGCTGCGGCTCCGGTTCCACAGTCGGTTCAGGCGTTGGCGACGGCGATGGCGTTGCCTGCACGTAGCGCTCGGCAGAATCGCCCATGGCCTCCTCGTCAATCATGACATCTATGACCTCAGGCGCCGGCGTGGGCGTTGCAGCGCCCGGTGCATCCGGCAGCGGAACCGGCGTGGATGCGTTGAGACGCTCCTCCTCGATAACTGCCTGCGGCCGCTGCGTCGCAACCGGTGCGATGATGATTTCCGTATTGTTATAGTTTTCCGGCATCTCCTCGACCTCTGCATAGTAGCGAAGCACAAGGACGTTTTCGATATGCTCAAAATCCGCTGCCGGCTCAACCACAATATAGTGTTTGTTGTCCTCAATCGCGCGCGTGCTTTCGCGGACATAACCAATGAGCAGGCCTTTGGGAAAGGACACGCCGACACCCGATGTAATCACGCGGTCGCCCGGCCTTGGGACGCTGTCTGCCGACAGATAATACATCCTGCACAGCGGCTCCCCCGAACTGCCGAGGGTGCCCTTGACGGCGCCCTGGTCACGGCTGCTTTCGATCAGGGCTGCAAGGCTCGCCTGGTCATCTATGACCGTAATCACCTTCGAGGTGTTCGCATACACCTCATACACGTAGCCGATGAGTCCCTCAGCCGTGATGACGGCCATCTGCGTATTGACCCCGTCCAGGGTGCCCTTGTTGATGGTAAAGGTCGAAAAGTAGTTGCCGGTTTCACTTGCGATGACGCGGGCCAGAATCGGATTCATGGTCGCCCGTGCATCATATTCACCCAGCAGAGCGCGCAGCTGGTTGTTCTCCTCTTCCAGTTCCTCATAGAGGATGGTCCTAAGGATCAGCTCGTCGTTCTGCGCTTTCAGCTGGTTGTATTCATACTCAATATTGCTCCTGAGCTTGAGCCGGTACATGTATTCCGATGTTTCATGCGCAACCCGCGAGATGATGTTCTGGAATGGCGTCACGATGTAGGCAAAGATAAACTCTGCAGACGCCAGACCTCCGGTCACCTGATTGTAAATGGTCACACCCATCGTGATGATCAGGAGCAGGATAATTGCACGCTTGATAACAGTATACAGAACAGGATGTTTCTTTTTCACTGTCCCCTCTCCCCTTCAGTGTGTGATCATTTCAAGCCCGCCCGGTCATCTGCTGCAAGGCTCGAGTCTGCGCCCCAAATTCTGGCAGCCATTATCTCGACTTGAGCATTTCCGTCCTGTTGCTGAGCATGTCGAAATGGTCCGCCAGGTAGCCGGCACCCAGAATGGTGCACTCGCCCGCCTCACGGGCAACGGACACCGGAATGCCAAGTTCTGAAACGATCAGGGAATCCAGCCCGGGCAGGAGGCTGCTGCCGCCGGTCAGGTAAATTCCGCTTTTCAGGATGTCGATGCAGAGCTCCGGCGGCGTCAGTTCCAGGATGCGGCGAATGCCGCCAATGATTTCCATCAGGGCGGGACGGATCGCCTTGCAGATTTCAGACGTCTTCACATCCTGGGTAAACGGCATGCCGGTTGCCATGTCACGGCCGCGGACAACGACAATCCTGTCGATGTTTTCCTCTTCCCGGACATCCGTCAGGTCAAACTTGATCTGCTCCGTCGCCCGCTCGGTCACATCTATGCCGTATCGCTTCTTGAGATGCTGCCCGATCATCTCATTGATCACGTTCCCGGCCACCTGAATGGACGCGGAGGAAACGATACCGCCCATGGAAATGAGCGCAATTTCCGTCGTCCCACAGCCGATATCCACCACAAAGGATGCCTGCGGCTCATATACCTGAAGGCCTGTGCCAAGCGCAGCCGCAAAAGCCTGTTCCACCACAAAGATCTGCCTTGAACCGATCTTCGTCAGCGCATTGATGACCGACTGCCGCTGAACCGTGTTCACGTTCCCCGGTATGGTCACCACCACGCGCGGCTTGAGATGAAACAGTGTCCCAATCGCCTTCGTGATGTAATAGTTCAGCATGATCTGGGTATTCTCATAATCCACAATAATGCCGGAGCGGATCGGGTGCACAATGCGGAACTCGGAATTGGCACGCCCGATGAACTCCTCGCAGCTGTCGCCAATGGCGACAATGGGAGCCTTTTTCCCGTTGCCCTTGAGCATCATGATGGATGACTCATTGACCACGATCCCCTTGTTCTTGACATAGATCCGCGTGCTGTCCGTCCCCATGTCAACCGCTATATCCGGTGTCAGCTGAAACCCTGGCATTTACTCCCCATCCTCCAGCTTTTTAAACATCTGCGTCAGCGCTGCCAGCGGCAGGCCGACAACGTTGCTGTAAGAGCCCTCAATTCGGTCTATGAAGGCATCCCCGGCCCCCTGGATGGCATATGCACCCGCCTTGTCAAGCGGCTCTCCTGTCGCCACATACGCCTCAATTTCCGCCGCTTCCAGTTGCCTGAAGTGCACACGCGTCTTTTCGCAGTGCCTGACCTTGCGCCCATTGCGGGTATCGATAAGGGTAACACCCGTATAGACATCATGCCAGATGCCGGACAGTTCCTCAAGCATGCGCACCGCATTTTCCGGCGTATGCGGTTTGCCAAGCACGCAGTCCCCGTAGACCAGCGTATCCGCGCCAAGCACAATCGCATCGCTGTGAAGTGCTGCAACCACACTGGCCTTCCGGTCACTGAGCGTCAGGACCATTTCATCCGGTGACCCGCTGCAGGTTTCATCCACATCCGAAACCTCCACGGTATATCCCGGCGCAATCATCGCCAGCAGTTCCTTCCGCCT
>JAFSZW010000152.1 GCA_017458865.1 Clostridia bacterium | reverse complement strand
GTTTGGCACCGCATTCACCTGTCCATCCATGGGTAAGGCGATGCGGCCTTGTCTGGCATTGATTTCACCGGCAATGCCACATGCCTTAATCATACTTGATTCTGGGATCTATGAGGCAATAGAACAGATCCACGATAAAGACCATCGCAATCAGGAAAGCGGCATAGAATACCGTCATGCCCACGATTGTCGTATAGTCGCGCTGCGTAACGCTGTTGACAAAATAGCCGCCCATTCCCGGGATGGCAAAGATCTTTTCAATGACAAACGATCCCGTCAGCAGATTGGCAACCGTCGGTCCCAGCACCGTAACAACCGGAATCAGCGCGTTCCTGAGCGCATGTTTCAGGATCACGCGTGTCTCGCTGATTCCCTTTGCGCGTGCGGTACGGATATAATCCTGCCCCATCACATCAAGGAGTGATGAGCGCATCAGGCGGGCCAGGAAAGAGACCGAATACCCGCCCATGGCAATCACCGGCAGGATGTATCCCTTCCACGTATCCACGCCATATACCGGCGTCCAGCCAAGGCGGAATGAGAACACATAGATCAGCGCCGTCGCGATGACAAAAGACGGAATCGTGACGCCTATGGTTGCCAGCGCCATCAGCAGCATATCCTGCCATTTGCCATTTCTGAGCGCCGAAACGATCCCCATGGGAATGCTCGCCAGGAGGACAAAGACCAGCGTAATCGCGCCCAGCCTGGCCGAATACGGCAGGCCATTGACAATAAAGTCATTGACCGTCTTGCCCTGATACTTGAATGAGGGCCCAAGATCAAAGCGAAGCAAGCCGCCCACGTAATCAATGAACTGTTTCCACAGCGGATCATTCAGCTTGTATTTTTCATTGAGCGCATCCATAACCGCCTTGGATACCTGCTTCTCGCCCGTAAACGGACCGCCCGGCACCGCATGCATCAGGATGAATGTCAGAAGCGTAATCAAAAACAGCGTGATCAGCATCATGATCATGCGTTTAATCAGATATTTCCCCACCGTCCGTAACCTCCCGTTCCTGCATTCCGGCCCCTGCCAAACAAAGCACTCGCCGGCGGGATGTATCGCCGCTATCGCTTTACCATACGAAAGTCAATCAGCGCACAAACTTTATTATATATTATCTGTTATATTCCGGCAACCCCCAAAAGTTGTGAAATTCCATTTGCTGAGGCACCCATCTCAAAAAACTGGTGCCGCCGGGGATTGAATCTGCCTGCCGGCTGCACCGCAGGTAGTCCCGCCTGCGCAAAAAGTCGCTCGTCCATGTTGCGTTTTCGGCATCGAATGGCTACAATTGCATTGTTTCCATTTACTCCGTGACAGATCATGAGGCCCCTATGCAGTACAGCGACATTTCCCTGCTCAGCAGCCGTATCCTGAACAATATCAGTCAGGTGCTTATCGGAAAGGAACACGTCATTAAACAGCTTCTTTCGGCCATTTTTGCCGGTGGACACGTCCTCCTTGAAGATGTTCCGGGGACCGGCAAGACCACCCTTGCAAAGGCATTTGCGCGCTCCATTTCCGGTTCCTATTCCCGCATTCAGTTTACCCCGGACCTGCTGCCCTCTGATGTTACCGGCATGACCATATACCGCCAGACAACCGGAACATTTGAATTTGTCCCCGGTCCGGTCTTTACGAATATCCTGCTGGCAGATGAGATCAACCGGGCCACACCGCGGACACAGTCCGCACTCCTTGAGGCGATGGAAGAGCGCCAGGTGACCGAAAACGGGAAACGGTACGAGCTCGCCTCACCATTCCTGGTCATCGCAACGCAGAATCCCGTGGAATCCCAGGGAACCTTCCCGCTGCCTGAAGCGCAGCTGGACCGGTTTCTGGTGCGTCTCACGCCCGGCTATCCGGATACTGATGAATCTGTCCGGATGCTGCGCGGCCGCAAAACGGCGGACCCGCTTGCAAGCCTTGAGGCAGTTACCGCACTGCAGGATATTCTTGCAGCACAGACGCTGGTCAGGACCTGTCACATATCAGATGATCTGCTCCGCTACATCGTCACGCTGTGCGAGCGTGCCCGTGATCCGGAGTTCGTCCTGCTCGGCCCCTCGCCGCGTGCCATGCTGATGCTTATGTCCGTTGCAAGAGCATGGGCAGCCATACATGGACGCGACTATGTCCTCCCGGACGATATCAAGGACATGGCCATTCCGGTGCTCTCCCAACGCCTGATTCCAAAGGGCTACCATGAGCCAGGCTACGAGTGCACAATCCTTGAGCAGCTTCTCGCCAGCGTTCCTGTGCCCACTGAGGACAAAGCATGAATATCCTGATCTTCATGCTTGCCTTTCTGCTCATTACGCTTTCGTACCGTCTGCTGCTCGTCTATGCTGTCCTTCCGCACCTCGGCCTTGAGCGGCACTTTTCAAAGCGTTCCCTCTTTCAGGGGGAAAGCGGCGAAATGACAGAAATCGTCAGTAACACCAGTTTCCTGCCCATCGTCTGGCTGCGCGTTGAGAGCTCCATTGCCAATGCGCTGCAGTTTACAGAGGACCCGGATCTGGCCCTGAACGGCGACCGGCATATCCAGAGCCTGTTTACCCTGCTTCCCCGGCAGCGGATCATCCGCCGGTATCCCGTCACCTTCCATCTGCGCGGCGCCTACTCCGTAAGCTCCTCCGCGCTCACCGCCGGCGATGTTACCGGAATGTGTCAGGTCATGAAAGAATGTGCCTGCAATGCCGATATCCTTGTCTGGCCGAAACTCATTCCCGAACGGGATCTGCCGCCGATTCTCCTGGGGACGATAGGCGAATGGCGTCTCCATCACCCCCTTTCCGAGGACCCGTATATGATTCGTGGCCTGCGCGAATACCGTCCCGGTGACCCGGTCAGGTCCATTCACTGGCCGACCACCGCCAGAACCGGCAAAACGCATATCACGCTGCATGACCCGTCCTCAAGTGCCAACCTGCTTGTCCTGCTGAACGGTCAGAAGACCGAGAGCCAGTGGGGCAACCTCATGGACTATGAGCAGGCCGAAATTGAGGATGCCATTTCCCTTGCCGCATCCCTCTGCGTACTTGCCCTGAATCAGGGCTGTTCCGCCGGTTTCGGAACGAATCTGAAACTGCAGGGCAGAGATGAGACACCGCTCGTCCACCCGCAGGCCGGTGCCGCCCAGATTGAGCGCCTGCTTGATACCTTTGCCATGCTCCGGATCAACTTCACCCTGCGTTTTGAGACATATCTTAAAACCCTTGAGCTGCGGCCAGGCACAGATCTCCTGATTCTGACCTGTTATCTGACAGATGATATGAACGCAGTCATCGCGGCGATGAAGCGCCAGGGATACCGGGTACAGACCTTCCTTCTGCCTGCACGCACCGCCTGATAACCGTCCTGTCCTATTCCAGGAGCCTCACATGAATATCATTCTGCGCAGGTTTTCCCTGCTATTCCCCGCACTTATTCTGCTGCTTGGACTGTTTCCTGTCCAGCTCACCATCTGCCTGCTGTATGCCCCGCAGGCAGTCCCCTTTCTCTGGCTTCAGACTGGCCTCACGCTTGGCACGGTTGCCATCTCATCCGTGCTAAACGGCAAAAAGCGCATCCCTGCCGCTCTGGTCGGCGCCATCTGCCATGTCCTCATCTCAGAGCCGCTCGACTGGCAGCATGCACCTTGGCTTTTGCTGCTGCCGGTCATCTCCATATGCCAGATCTTCTTTCTCATCAATCCGGATATAGCACGCAGGGCGTTCAGTCTGCCCCTGTTCATTATCTGCGCTGGATGTTACGGTGCTGTTCAGTTTTCAAAATCGACACAGCTGGGGGATCTTTTGCCATATGACGCATTGTCCCCGTCTCTTGAAATCGCGTTTGTCCTGTTTCTGTTCTGCTGTCTGCTGCTCAACAACCAGGAACTCCTTCAGGCCGAAATACGCTTCGGCCGAAATGTGCCGGCGGGCATCCGGCGGGTTAACCGGCTAAACATCATCTGCCTGCTCCTGCTTTCAGCCATTTTTGCCTGTATCCCCCAGATCACCGCATTCCTTTCATTTCTCTATCATGAGATGAAGGTGCTGATTCAGTTCATTGTCAGACATCTGTCCGGCCTTTTGGCAGGCGATGAGCCCGCAAACGCGCCCACCATGGGTTTCGATCCATCTGCCTTTGGCATGGGCGAACCTGTCCCGGAGGCAGCCCCGAATCCGCTTTTCGAACTCATCCTGAACATTCTGACAGACATCATCCTGGCAAGTCTCGCTGCTGCATTGCTCTACCTCATCGGGAAACGCCTCCTGCAGCTGTTCCGCTTCCTTGCGCTGCGTTTTCAGCAGTATCTCGGCGCCTTTGACCACGTATACACGGATACCTATGAGGACATTCCTGAATCAGGCGCCGTGCGCGAAACCGTCCGCCGGACAAAGCAGACTGTCCTTCGCAGAAAAGCCGGTTCGCCGCGTGAGCAGATTCGGCTGTTGTATCGACTCCGTCTGCGGAAACACCCGGAGTGGTCACCGGCAGACACAGTAAAAGCGCATCTGACACCGCAGGCAGCCGTTCTCTACGAGGTTGCCCGTTACAGCCCTCATCCGGTAACGGAGCAGGACGCAGATGCCTTCGCAAAGCTCATTGACAGTACCGCATCTTAAACACAGGTTCATTCCAGTTAAGGTATGACCAAAGTTTGCCATTTTTGACAAGCTGAAAAGGCCTCAAAACCCTTATAAACAAAGGGATCTTTGGGCCTTTAGAATTGATATAACAAGGTGTGTTTTGTAGTCACCTAAATTGCAAAATCTGAGTCATACCTCGCCTCGAATGCAATTGGCCACGTTTGTCCTGTCCGGATTCGAGATGAATCGAATATGCGTCCGGAACTCTCTGTAAGTCCTGACGTGCGCGGTCCGTAGACCTGCTTCCCGGAGTCAGGCTTTCGTCTGACGGTGGCACATGATCCCTGAGAGGATGATGATACCGGCGCAGGGAATCAGATTAACGCCCATTCCGACCCGTAATCCGGCAAAATCTGCAATGATGCCGACCAGCCAGGGGAAAAGAATGCCACCGATCCCGGCAATGGAAAGAAGGAACCCGAGACTGGCCGAGCTGAGCATTTCGCCAATGCTTGCAACACCCATGGGATAAACACCGGCAACGGAGAAGGAGAACAGTGCGAGCATGACCAGCGCCGGAACCGGTGCATTCACGGTTAACATCAGGCCGTATGTGATGATCATCCCGATGCCCATGATCATCAGCGCCCTGAACGGCTTTTTGATTTTCAACGCAAATGCGAGCATGAGACGGGCAGTCAGCGTAAAGATCCACTGCACGGTAACGGTATAGGTTGCCAGTGTTCCGCTTAAGATCTGCTCATTCTTGTAATATGTGACCACCCAGCCGTTCACGGTATACTCAGCAGCGTTCTGACAGAACAGTAGCATGGCCAGAATCCAGAAGACCGGATTTCGCAGAAACGTGTAGTCGGTTTTCCCGGCTGCGCCCGTATCTGTTGTGCCTTTCCCGGGAAGTCCGGAGAAGAAAAAGACAAACCAGAGACAAAGGCCGGCAAGCGATACGCCAATCATTGGCAGAGACGGGCTGATTCCCTGAAGGGCTGTAATCAGGAACGGACACATCAGCGCACCGAGCGCGAACCACGCATTCATAAGGCTCATGGCCTTTGGACGGTCATCCGTATTGCTGCCGACAAGCAGTGTGCATTTATTGGCCGTGCAGCCTTTTGATATGCCCATCAGCAGGAACGCCAGCAGCAGAATGGCTGTATTCCCGGTCAACGCCGTCATGAGATAGCCGATAAACGCACCCGCTGACAGAATAAGTGTTGTTGCGCGTTCGCCGATTCGCCCCGGCAGGATGCCGGAAATCAGCAGCGCAATCATATTGCCGATGCTCATGGTAGAGACAAGTGTTCCGGAAAGGCTGAAATTGAACTGATAGTGATCGCGGAGAATACTGACGATAATGCCGGCAGAAATCGCACATATTCCACCAAGGAAGAATGCCGCCATTCCGGAGTTGTAGGCATGCCTGTCATAATGCTGTTTTGAATTGCTGTTATTCATAAATTGGGGCTTCCTTTATTGATTAAGCATTGTGACCCAGCCAAAGGGGACGGCAACGCATGCAGGTTTTGAGGCTCTCGCAGGTTCCATGTATGCCGTTATCAGGCAAGGGCTGAATCATTCCGCGTAAGTTTACACGAATAGCACCAGAAGTACAATACTGAAAATTGAAAAAAGTGCCCTGCCTATGGACTTGGGAAACAACAAAACAGCAGCACCGCTCCGGTGCTGCTATGTGTCGTATGATCCAAAGCAGATCAATCGAACGTCAGGACGATTTTCCGAATGGACGGATCTCTCGAATCATTGAAATCAAAGGCTTTCTGGGCATCCAGGAAATGGAAGGTGTGCGAGATCTTATGGTCCAGATCCAGTTTTCCCTCATTGTACAGGTCTATTGCATTCTGGAATTTCCTGTTCTGCAGCCTTGAACCGCGGATGTCGAGCTCCTTGGATGTAATGCCAAAGTTCGTAACCTCGGTCGGCGAGACGGAAAAGCCCATGGTGATGACCCTGCCGGCGTTTCCGGTCACACGGATCAGTGTGCCCAGAGAGTCCTTCGTGCAGGCGCAGTCAATGGACAGTGTCGGTCCATAAGCATCCCTTGTGCACGACTTCAGCTTGGCATCGAGATCCTCTTTGAGCAGATTAACCGCGACATCCGCGCCGCTCTCAAGCGCCTCCTGCAGCCGCTCATCCACCACATCTGCCACGATGATTTTCGCACCGGACAGACGGGCAATACTCAGCATCCTGGAGCCGAGTGCACCAACACCCATAATCAGGACCTCATCATCCGGCTCAATCTCCGCACGGGAACACGCCTGAAGCGCAATGGTCGTCGGCTCAATAAGTACCGCATCCTCATACCGCAGCCGATCCGGCAGCAGATAGCAGTCCGTATCCGGAACTGCCATATATTCCCGATAGCCGCCATCAATATGAACGCCTCTGACCCGGAGGTTCTGACAGACATTGGGCCGGTTGTGTCGGCAGGCCCAGCAGTGCCCGCAGGCGGTTACCTGGTCGATGATTACGCGGTCACCAACCTTTACCTTTTTGGCAGTGGATGCGGTTTCAATCACCTCGCCGACCATCTCATGTCCGATAATCCGGGGATAGGTTGCCGCCGCGTTCGTTCCGTGATAGATGCCCACATCAGAGCCGCAGATACCGGCAGCTTTGATCTTGACCAGCACGTTGTCCGTCTCATTTACTTCCGGCACATCCATCTCAACAATGCGAAGCTCATCCGGCTTCACAATCTGTACACCTTTCATCTTCCTCATGATGCTTTCCCTCTCCTGTAAGCACTCGCTGCATTATCAGTGTCCGGCACTGCCGTTATGCCCGTCATCGCTAGGTTCCGGAATATGCCTGACTGCAAACCCAGGCAAATTCCGAGAACGGGTATGGTTGCCCGGACAATGACAGCATTACAGCGCGAGAATATCCTTCCAGACCGTATCATCCACATAGATTCCCTGTTCGTCGTGTTCTTTGTGGAATCGTATGCACCCTTCACCTGGGACATGAACACCGGAGCTGTGCTCTGCCGGCTCCGCGCCCTTCACGTAGTCAATGGCCCGGCGGATGGTCTCATTCATCTTCTCGCCGTCCATGGTCTTTTTGGGATCGATAACGATCATCACCTGGGAGCAGCCGCCGCAGGAGCCTTTTGTCTCGGCATTGAGATCCACAGCGCCTACGCCATCCGCCAGAATGGAGCCCAGGATATCCAGCATGAATGCAAAGGAGGAACCTTTCCAGTATCCCATGGGCATGATCCGCCGGGATTCTTCAATGGCACCCGGGTCATCCGTCACATTGCCATCCTTGTCAAATCCGCCAGGGAAGGGCAGTTTCTTTCCCGCCAGACGGGTGACCTGCAGTTTGCCATAGGCATACTGGCTCATGGCCATATCCAGCAGCATGACAGGACCGCCGTCAACGCCCGGGCAGGCCATGACATAGGGGTTGTTTCCAAGGCGTCCTTCCTTGGCGCCCCACGGCGGCATGCACTGCTCGGTATTCGTCCACATGATGCCGACGTAGCCCTTTTCGGCGACGTATTTACCATAGGTGCCGCCGCGCATCCAGTGCGTCGTATTCCGGATACCCACCATGCCAATGCCGTACTGATCTGCCATCTTCATCGCCTGGTCCGCCGCAAAAAGGGCATTCACAATGCCAGGGCCAAGATTTCCGTTGATGACCTTAATCGCGCCGCAGTCCTTTTCAATCACCGGATCGGCATTCGGATCCACCCAGCCCCGCTGCAGATAATCCGCAAAGCGGCTTACACGGTTGACGCCGTGTGAATAAATTCCGTCATAGGTGGATTCCGTATGAATTCTGGCGCAGATTTCCGCCTTCTCTTCCGGTACACCATACTTGATAAACACGCGCTTGATTTCATCTTTCAGTTGCTGAAATGATACTCTCATCTCTCACATGTCCTTTCCTGTCGTCCCGACAACAGATTCTAAACTACGCCTGGGCAGATGCCGCATCCTCTGGCTGTTCCTGCTTCACAGGTTCGTCTTTCGCATGAACGATTCTGGGCGCCAGTGCCTGTTCGATCTTCTTTGGATCCAGCCCGCCGTCTGCCAGGAACCGCTCGCTTTGCAGATAGGTCATCGCATCGTCTCTTGTATAGCAGTTTGTCCCTGTGACATTGCTGAGACGGACGGACGGTGATGTAAACACCCCGATAATCTCCACCTCTGCATTCGGCCAGCCGGTTTCATTAAGCACCTGGCGAACGATCCTTTCCTGATCCTGATTCTTCTGAACCGGACTGGCAAAAGGTTTCTGCTCACCGTTCATCAGCTGCATCCAGTCCTTCGTTTTGGCCCTTGCCGTCACATCACCGCCAAATCCAAAGCAGTTGATTCCGACCACTCTTGACCGGGTGATGACGATTGCCGTCAGCACGGCCATCCCGTCATCGCACGAAAGGGTTCCCGGCACCATCAGCTGAAAATGATTCTTTCGGGCATAGGTCGCAAGTTTTGAAACCAGCCCCAGAATGTCATTTTTGCTGCTGTTGAGCTGCTTTTTGACCTTGGGTGTAGCGCCTGCAGCATCATCTGTTTTCTTTCCGAAAATCGTGCGATTGCCCCGTTTGCCAAAGACCAGCTCCATCGGGTTCGTCCCGGTTTTCTTTGAGATAACCACCGGTATGCCGATCAGCACCACCGAAATAATCGCATATGTGATTAATGTCTCCAGATTCATACGTTCCTGTTTCCTCCGGCTGCCCGGCATAGCGGCCGCACACAGCCCTGCTTATGATAAGGATACCTGTTTTCCGCAGCGGAAAGCTGCGAAAAACAGGTCAGAATCACTCCTGTACGTCAATGCAGTACACTTTAACGTACTTCCCGCTGCGGGAATTGAACAGAATCCTGTTCCCCGCATGCGCATAAACCGGATGCGGATGCGCATCCTGTCCCAGCCAGTCGCTTTCATGCTTGCACTGAGGAATCCAGCGCAGGATTCCCCTGTCCCAGTCGGGAATCACCTTGCAGATATATTCCCCATCCTTCTTGTGCGGATCCGGTCCGTTATCGGTACTGTTTTCACGGACAATCTTCACATCTTCCTTGAATTTGAAATACCCGTCGCAGACCAGATTCAGGTCATGGTCCATTGTAAAGTGACCATACGCGTTGTAATCATCCGGCAAGGCAATCTCAAAGTAGCGGCCGGTGGACAGTTCGTACCGACCAACCATTGCCGGCCCGTTTTCATAGCCGCCATGATAGATGACGATTTTCCCGTCATCGCTCCACATCTCATGGCAGACCCAGTCGCCGCCCTTTCTCGGATAGCCATGCGGATCGCCCAGGGTATCGGTTCCCTCCGTGCGCACCCGCCGGATTTCATCCGTCCGATGATCGTAAATCCATATCCTGCGAATGCCGCAGTCAAAGGATGACCATTCATGGTTGTACATGATGATCTCAGGATCCACAGGATTGAACTGCACATGCGTGATCCAGCACTTCGGGACCACTTTCTCGTACAGCAGCTCACCGCTCGCGGTATCATATACGCAGAGCCAGCTGTTAAGGCCCTCGTCCTGAACCCTGCCGTCAATATCATACACCGGCCGCCGGTCAAGACCGCTTCCCTCCGTCTCCGGATCGTAGTCAAGCGCTCTTGCATCGGTCATGGGCACGCACAGCCGTTTCCCGTCCAGGGAAACATGGGTAAACGCCGTCACCCGGCTCGCCGGCACCTCGGCCAGCACCCGTTCGTTCCCATCCAGCCCGACACAGCAGATGAGATTGTCACGGATATAGTAGGCGATGCCCTGGACCGAATCCAGGCAGACACTCGCCTTGCTGAGGCCCTTCCCAGGCTGGCAGTCAAAATAGACGTAGCTCTTCATGATGCCATTCTGGTTTTTGGTAAGAATGCGCTCCTCTCCGGTCTGAAGGTCCCGGACCATGACATTCGGCGAACCGCCCTTGTCCGTGATGAGGAACAGATACCGGTCATCCACGGTCAGCGGTGAACAGGTGAAATACAGGAGCTGCGTATTGTACCCGTTCTCCTCACCTTCGCAGCCGCTGAGCAGCTGCCTGTTTCGTACTTTTTCGCTCATAACATACCTGCCATTCGTCGCCGGATTAAAGGCATGCGGCCATGGGCACTTTCAGGACGATCTTCCTGAACCCCTTCGGGCCGTTCGCATCACACTGTCCCGGTACATGAACATCCCACGGGAAATATAGGGCATATGCGCCGGGTTCCATGACGACGCAACTCTCAAAGGCAGCCGTTTCGGCCCGGTTCTCATAAAAAAGGATATCGCGCGGACTGCCCAGCAGATCCTCCCTGACGGTTTCCTCGCCACGATCCGTAAAGAACGTCGCGTATTCAGGACCGCCGCTTACAATCATCTGAAGATCGATATATTTCCGGTGAATCTCCGGATAATGCGTCTCCCTCGGGCTGGTTTCCTGTTCCATGACCTGCAGAATCATCGGAACGCCGCCAATTTCGATTGGAAAATGTCCCAATTCATGACCGACCAGATCGGCATCTTTCAGGTAATGCAGCGCTTCGCACAGCGGCTTTGGCAGAATGGCAGCCTGCTGCTCGAAAAACTCACTGTTGATATTTCCGTAAATCATTTATGCCACCTCACTGCTCCTGTTACGCCTGAGCAGGCCGATTCTCCATCGCGTGCACCATATTGACAAGGAACTCATGCGCAGGCACCTCGACGCCAACCTTCCTGGCAGCGCGGACAACAGAACCGCTGATCGTATCCACCTCAGTCTTCCTGCCCTTGGACAGGTCAGCACAGATGGAGGTGATACCGTCCGGCACCCGTTTTGAAGTTGCCTTGATTTCCTCAAACAGATGCGCCTCATCTGCCTCAAGGCCCATGGCATGCGCAACCGTTACCGCCTCATGGAGCAGCTGCTTTGACAGTGCCAGCGCATTCGGGTCATCCGCGATAAAGCCCATTTTGACATTAAGCACAGCTGTCACAGCGCTCAGTGCAACATTGACAAACAGCTTGTTCCAGATGAGCTGCTGGATATTCTCATGGATTTTTGCCCGGAATCCACACTGATCCATGGTTTCCTTGATCTTTGGCAGAATGCCTGCCGCATCCGGTACCAGCATGCCGAGATTGGTCCCGCCGGTCCCACCGTGCCGGATATGTCCCATGCCCAGGATGGTTCCCTGATCTTCCGTCGTCCCAATGATAATGTGATCCTTCGAGACGAACTCACCCAGAATGTCCTCGTGTCCGGAACCGTTCTGCAGCGTCAGCAGATACGTATCCTTCCCGATCAGGCAGCGGTTTCCGTTCAGCGCAGCCCGTGAGAACAGCGCCTTCACGAACAGAATGACAAGATCCATCTCCGGCAGCCCGGATGTATCCGTTACCGCCTTCGGGCAGTAGGTATGATCCTCGCCGTTTTCCTCAAGCACAATACCATTTTCATTGATGTTACGAACCACATCGGCATTCGTATCCACCAGATACACTTCATTGTGCTGTGCCAGATGTCCGCCGTAAATAGAACCCATGGCGCCAGCGCCAATTACTGCTATTCTCATCTTCGCTCTGTTCCTTTCCTTACAGATATCCGACCATTATCGAGCCGAATATCCCATCTTAGCGCAGTTAAGGCCTGCTTATCGCCAGGGAAGGCATAAAGGGCAGGCCAGGAAACAAGAATGTCAAAGGCCGGGGGATCATCCACTCGACCTTTGACTCGTTAATGCTTAGGAGAACTCCGCAATGCCTTCAATCGCATAGGCTCTGACCGGGCTGGAATCCAGACCCTTGATCGGGAGCGGAGAGAAGGACATGAAGAAGACATCCTTTTTCAGTTGTTCAAGGTTCTTGAGGACCTCAATGAAGACGATGTTTTCCGCAAGCAGAATATCATGGAACGGCTTTACATCCTCGTTGCAGTTCTCAATGGACACGCCATCGCCAAAGCCGACTGCCTTGACCTTCTTGTCACGGAACCACTCTGCCGTTTCGCCATTCACAAAAAGGCGTTTATCCTTTTCGGTGTTCGTATCCTTGGTGAACGGATTGAGCTTGTATGAGGAATCAATGATGACAATGTCACCTTCCCGCACTTTGACAGCTTCCCTGTCAAGGTCCGCCTTGGTGATATGGCTGTTCGGTGCACAGGTCTCCTTAAAGTCCACATAGACACCGCGGCCAACGAACGTGGTCAGCGGAACAGACGTTACATCCGGCCAGTTGTCATCATGATGATAGGGGCACTCCGCATGTGTGCCGAGATGGCTCATGATGTCAAAGTTCGTATGGAAATCCGGAATCGGGCCGCCGGTGTTAAACCTGTTCAGCTTGCACCGCCGGGTTTCGGTTGCGGGATCCACGAGTTTGGAGAGATCCACCATTCTCATGCCATTGCCAAAGTCATAAACAATCTGCATGTTAACCTCCTGTAAAAATAACAATCTGTAAATCGGATTGACAGATGCAGGATCCCGCAGCGGACTGGGGAATCCTGCACAGATCACTGTGTCTGAACAGAGTTTTTTGTCCTGCCCGGACACAGCCAGGAAGAACGACGGAGTACTGTGCAGGCGCGCATTACTTCATAAGCAGGTTCGGCAGCCACAGGCTGATCCCAGGAATAAATGTGATCAGAATGAGGGACGCGAGCATGCACAGATAGAACGGAATGGTCGCCTTAACGACCTTCTCCATTGGTAATTTGGCAACCGCAGAACCGATGAACAGAACGCTGCCGACCGGAGGCGTCAGGAGTCCAATGCCGCAGTTCAGGATAACCATGATACCGAACTGAATCGGATCAATGCCGATGGAGACGGCAATGGGCAGCAGGATCGGCGTAGCAATCAGGATGATCGGCGCCATATCCATGATGCAGCCCAGCACCAGGAGGATCAGGTTAAGGAGAAGCGCAATAACGATCGGATTGGAGCTGAAACCTGTAATTGCCTTTGCTGCCATGTCCGGCACGTGCAGAAGGGTCAGGCAGTTGCCGAATACAGCAGATGTGGAGATCAGGATCAGAACGATCGAGAGGGTATCCACACAGTCACCGAGAACGCGCCATACACCTTTCCAGTCAAGTCCCTTGTAAATAAAGACGCTGACGATAAGGCTGTAGATAACCGCAATAGCAGCGGATTCAGTCGCCGTGAACACACCACCGATAACACCGACGACAACGATGATAATCGCCGCCAGCGCCCAGATGGACACACTCAGCTGTTTGATGAACGACTTGAGATTGAATTTGTCGCCCTTCGGGTAATTGCGTTTCTTGGAAATGATGTAAGAGCCGATCATCAGGGAGCCGGCCAGCAGCGCACCAGGAATGTAGCCTGCCAGGAAGAGGCTGCCGACAGAAAGGCTGCCTGCTGTGGTAGCATAGATAACCATGTTGTGGCTGGGCGGAACAAGAAGGCCCTCACAGGAAGAGGTAATGGTAACAGCCGTTGAGAAATCACGGTCATATCCCTGGTCTTCCATCATGGGGATCAGGATGGAACCGAGAGATGCAGTATCCGCAGCTGCGGAACCGGAAATACCACCGAAGAAATAGGAGGCGACAATGTTAACCATGGCCATGCCGCCGGTCATCCATCCGACCAGCGAGTTGGCCAGTGCTATCAGTTTTTCCGATATTCCGCCGCTGCCCATCAGACATCCCATCGTAATAAAGAACGGGACGGCCATCAGGGAAAAGGAGCTGATGCCCTTAACCATCTGCTGACAGAGTGCGGCAAGATTCATTCCATAAACCTGCATACACATAATGGATGCCAAAGCAACCGCGTATGCAATCGG
>JAFSZW010000151.1 GCA_017458865.1 Clostridia bacterium | reverse complement strand
TTGTCAAGGATCCGGTCATAGTATGAGCCGGAACGCAGACCGGTCAGCTCCAGCGCATTGCCATCCGCATCCTTCAGATTAAGACCGTTCAGATAAGTGACGAAACGCTCCGCTTCCAGTTCCTGCAGGCGTCGTTCAAACGCTGTCATGCTGCCGCGATAGGTGCCGCCAAGGTCGGCAAGATCCACCCACCACCAGGCATATGCCATATCGGCATCCTCAATGTCCGCGATGGGACAATAACACTGTGCGGCATAGATGTTATCCGGATAGATGCTGGCATAGGTGCCGTCTGCATTCCTTGTCACACCCAGCGCACCGGTATTGTAAAGATACTCATAGTATTCGGGCATATTGCCGGACGCACCAAAGATGCTGCTCATCTGGCCGCCGCCGGATGTGCCAATGGAGATGATCCGGTCCTTGTTGCCGGGGATGATGCCGCTGTTCGCACGAAGCGCGATCACGCCGGACTTAAGATCAACCACCTGAGTCGGTGCCTTGCCGGTATGCAGGCCGTTCTCATCCACAGCATCGCGGCTGCGGGCGCCGGCAGTGACATACACAAAGCCTTCTGCGATATAGGATGCATCAACCGCACGGGGCGATGATGATTTCCAGCCGCCACATTCATTGAGATACACAATGGGTGCAGTGTCCGCAGTGTAACTGCCCACCGCTGCCTCATGATTGATGCCGGTAACGTTGCCGTTTTCATCCGTGGTCATGTATGCGGCAGGCACATAAACCAGCATGGTCTGATAATTGACATTGGTGATATTGGCGTTCATATAGACGCCCTGGTACACCGTTCCACCGCCGCCAAAGGCGCCCATCATGCCGCCGCGCATACCGCCGAAACCGCCCTGACCCTGGCCGTCTCCACCAGAAAAGCCGCCCTCCGGCATACTCTGACCATCAAATCCGCCCATCATACCGCCGCGTTCCTCATTGTTCGCGCCAACGTTGATGGCCGTCTCCTGGGCAGTCATAGCCTCGCCGTTTTCATCTACGGCCGCGAGTGTATAGTAGGTGCCGTCTTCGCTGATTATCCACTTGTACACACCTGCACTGATTCCGGCAGAATAGTCAAGATAGACTGCTGCATCAATGGTTGCGTTTGCCACATCTGCGGCATATTGGGACGCAGCCGGCAGTTCAGCAAGAGATACGGTGCTGAGCACTGTCAGTATCAAAGTCATGACAGCCAGCAAAGCAATTTTTCTTTTCACAGGAAAATCCTCCTCTCAGATTTGAAGCATCCTGACTTACGCGCTTGGCTGCACGACACTTCTGCGTGGGCATTATAGCATATTCGCATTATGCCATGTAAGCAGAAAAGACCAGCCTTTTTTCGATTGAACAATTGAACAATAACAGCATCTGCAAATGCGCGTTATTCCACAAACATGTAAACTTCCACGCAGGAAATGTGCTATACTGTTGAACACATAAGACCGGCAGCCGGTTTGCCGCAGAGACCTCTTCCACCGGATCCGGGCACTGGTGCAGGACAGACATTCGTGTCCGGATTCAGTATTGCTGTATCTGCGGGAAAGGCGCTCATGTCGGTGTCTGTCTGCTCTTTTTCAGATGCCGGGAATAAGCCCCGGACAAACCCAGGCCAGTTATTCGATGGAGGTACTGAGATGAAGTATCAGCATGTCAATGTAAACGGCATCCGTATTTTCTACAGGGAATGCGGCTCACCGGAGCTGCCCGTCATGGTGCTGTTTCATGGTTTTCCAAGTGCGTCCCATATGTTCCGGGACCTGATGCCGATGCTGGAGGATCGCTTTCACCTGATTGCCCCGGACTATCCGGGGTTCGGCCAGTCAGAAAGTCCGGCGAGGCATGAATTTTCCTATACTTTTGATCACCTGGCGGAGATCATGGAGGCATTCCTTAGTCAGTTGGGCATTGACCGGTTTTACATGTACGTCTTCGACTATGGTGCACCGATCGGATTCCGCATTGCCGTCCGGCACCCGGACCGGATTCCTGGCATTGTCAGCCAGAACGGAAACGTTTACGAAGAGGGTCTCGGAAAAAAGTGGGCAGACCGCGCCGCATACTGGGCTCATCCCACACCGGCGCTGCGCGAGCAGTACAAGCAGGCCTTGGCCCCGGAAACAGTCATGGGACAGTATACATTCGGGACAGAACCCGGTTCCGTTTCTCCGGATGGTTATTCCCTGGATCTCTACTATGCCGCTCAGATTCCGGACTATGCGGAAAAGCAGTCCGATCTGATCTTTGATTATCAAAATAACGTCAGGCTGTATCCCGTATTCCAGCAGTACCTGCGGAATTATCAGCCAAAGCTGCTGGCCATTTGGGGCAGAGAGGACCCGTCCTTTATCTGGGCCGGCGCCGAAGCGTTCCGGAAAGATCTGCCAAAGGCCAGGATCGTACCGGTTGCCAGTGGACACTTTGCGCTTGAAAACCGTTGCGAAGAGATCGCACAGCACATTAAAGCATTTTTCTGAGAGGAGACATATCATGGCAATTACAGTGAATCTGCGCTACACCGGCAAAGACGGAAATGCCCGGAAGTTTGCCGAAGAAATGACCTCAAGCGGTACCGTCGACGCCATCCGGGCCGAGACCGGCAACCTGCGTTACGAATACTATCTTTCATTTGAGGATCCCGAGACGGTTCTGCTCATTGATGCGTGGACAGATCAGGCAGCCATCGACGCCCATCATGCCTCCCCTATGATGGCAAAAATCGCGTCACTTCGGGAAAAGTATGACCTGCATATGACAGCAGAGCGGTATGTGAGTATGGAGACGCCGCAGACAGAAGATCAGTTCATCCGCAAGTGACCGTTCCGGCCCTGGAAACACTCGCGCCAAATGCGACGCACAGCTTTGGAACTATCTGCATCCCTGTCGGCCCGGACAAAAGCATCGAAAGCGCTCAGGTTCCGAACTGAATGATCCACAGAAAACATCCTTGTATCCGGTTGCAAAGACGTCTTCAATCGGCTAAAATCATCAATGAGACACATGTAGACAGATAATAACGTCATCAAATCGGCCTGGAGGCTACACTGTGGAATGGATCTGGTACATCATCGCATCTCTCGGCACCGGAATCGGCACAGGCCTGGCGGGTCTCTCTGCCGCCACGGTCATGGTCCCAATCCTGATTGTTCTCTGTCCGTCCTTTTCCGGGGAAACCGGTGCATATCAGGCAACTGCAATCGCGCTGGCCTCTGATATTCTTGGTTCTGCCGTCACCGCATGGGTCTATGCAAGGCACAGGAACATCGACCTGAAGCACGGCTGGATCATGCTGGTGTGCATCCTGTCCATGTGCACCGTGGGCAGCTATGTGGCCTATATTGTCGGGAATGTGGTGCTTGGCAGCTTTTCCCTGGTTCTGACCTTCTGCATCGGCATCCGGTTCCTGATAAAACCCGATACCAGCCGGAAAGACACTGCAGACAGAGGCGAACGCCTTGACTGGAAAGGTGTTGCCGTTTCCCTGTTCTTCGGATTGACCATCGGATTTGGAACGGGTTTCGTCGGCACCGGCGGCGGCATGATGATGCTCATCGTGTTCACCATATTCCTCGGAATGGATCTCAAAACTGCAGTAGGCACCAGTACCTTCATCATGACCTTCACTGCCCTGATCGCCTCCACCAGCCATATCCTGATCCATCCGGCAATCGTGCTTGAAAAATGGGATGTGATGCTGCTGTGCATCATAACAGCATCTGCCGCGAGCCTGGTATCTGCCCGGTTTGCTAACCGGGTCTGCAACCGCACCATCGGCCTCATCACCGGCGCCGTGCTGACGGTGCTCGGTGCCACCATGCTCATTCTGAATTTCTGGGATATACTCTCCCGGTCAGCGCTGTTTATGCAGGTGCTTCGCTGCATCCATGCGCTGATTTCCTACCTTGTCCCATGTCTGCTGGTGCTGATTCCGATTCGTTTTCTGACCAGACTCCCTTCATTTATCTATCGAAAGCTGCTGCATCTGGTCGCCTTTACCTGCGTCTCCCTGATGATCCTTGAAGCAAAAAGCTGGCAGGTTGCCTCCCTGACCTCGCTCCTGCTTGCAGCAATTATCTACCCTTGTCTCATGGCAGTCGAGCATGCGTCCTGGTACGAAAAGCTGTTCGTCCAAAAAGCGCCCGGCGAGATCAAAAAAAGCATGGTGATGCTGTTTGTGATGATCGCAGCCATTGTGGCGGTCGCGTGGGGCGTTTTTAAACAGCCGAATCTGGCAGCCGCCGCGATCCTGATGTGGGGACTCGGTGACGGTGCAGCCGCCCTGATCGGCATTCCCTTTGGCAGACACAAGGTCAGATCCTGCCTCACAGACGGGAAAAAATCCTGGGAGGGCAGCGTTGCCATGCTGCTTGTTTCCTTCCTGACCGGCCTCAGCATGCTGATCTTTGTTCAGCATCTGACCCCCGTTCAGGCGCTTCCCGCCGCAGGCATCGCAGCTCTGGCAGGTGCCGTGACAGAACTGATATCCCCCAGCGAATATGACACAATAACGGTACCTGCTGCAGTTGTTGTTCTGCTGCTGATCCTTGCCTCATAACGAATCAAGACTCCCGCCAGCGGGAGTCTTGCTCTGTATCAGGGATTGTCAGTGGGAAATTCCTATCTGTACCGGCATACACGCACAGAAAGGCACGGAAAGCAGGCATATGATTGGCCTCATCTGACCTCGCTGTACGCGGCATCCATAAGGCCCTTCATGTACCCGACCGCATAGGCAAACGCTGCGAGATCGCCGCCGGTCATCGGGTCGGTCCTGAACACATGATCCGGATAGATGGCCTGATCATACCCCTCCTCTACCAGGACGCGCATGATCTGCATCATATCGAAATACCCATCCTCCGCCAGCGTTTCCGTAAAATCAGGCAGCGGACAGCTGACATTCCGGAAATGCACGGTCAGCACGCGTCCCGCCCGGATGAATTCCCGCAGATCTGACAGGATATCGCCAAACCGGTCACCGCCCTCAAGCCAGCAGCCGCAGCAGAACTTGATGCCCAGCACGCCGGGTTCAATGGCATCCGCCAGTTTCAGGGCACGCCGGTAGCAGTCACTGTTATAAATCAGACTGGCATATCCCTCGTACATGGGATATGGCGGATCGCTGGGATGGAGTGCAAGCCGCATGCCTGCCTCTTTTGCAACCGGCAGCGCTCGCTCAAGCAGATACTGAAACGCCGCCCAGAGCTCATCCTCATCCACTGTTTTGGCTACAACCGGCGGGCGTTTCAGGATTTCATCCATCTGCACTGTCCGGCCGAGTGCACCATGCGTTGCGTCCGATGCAAAATAACCCGTATGGCTGACGCGGCTGTTCCCGATATAGCCAACCGGCACGCCGGCCTGTCCGAGGAGTCTGTTCAGGGCATTGTACTGATCTATCCACCTGTCCCTGTCCGGCAGACCGAGATGAATCGACATGTGCTTGTACAGGAAGCTGTTGCCTGCATCATCTACGGTAAGCCCGGCCCTGCGCACCCTGTCCAGTATCCGGTTGACATCCTCATGGTTTGAGTGTTCATTGCTGAACATCACAAAGCAATGCGTAAGACCCATCTGGCGCAGATACTGAAGATACTCATCCGAGGCATTTGAAGACTGGATGCCAAGCTGCGGTTTCATCTTCTTCATTCTATCGCTCCCCTTGCGTTTTCGGCTGTGTCGGCCAGTGGCTATATGCTCAGTATTCGCTGACCATCTGTGCAAGCACTTCATGATACTGCCGGGTCACCGGCACATCTATACCGTGCTTTTCTGCCAGCCGCAGCACAGTTCCCGTAAATGCGTCCAGCTCAATCGGCCGCTTCGCATCCACATCCCGCTTCATGGAGCTTGTGCCGTCCGGCGGCTGACGGTGGATTACATAATCGTACTTCTGATCCACAAAGTCATCCGGTACCTCAATGCCCTCCGCCGTGCCTGCCTGATACGCCTCCGTCAGCAGCGCGCGCAGGTCCGCTTTCAGCGATTCATCGCAGCGAATAACGCCTGTCGTTGTCCGGTGTCTTGCCGTAATCGTGTTGAACGCGCAGTTCAGGATGAACTTCTGCCAGATTTCCTGATTGATGTTCGCGGCAAACCTGCAATCAAATCCGGTCCCCGCAAACAGTTCCCAGGCAGCCCTGGCCCCTGACTGATGCCGCTCATCCTGGACTTTACTACCGATAAACAGGTGCGTATACTGCCCGGACTGGGTAACCGAGCCATCCGGATTGGCACCGGAAATGGTGTAGATGACCGCATCGCAGACTATGGCCTCCGGGAAAACCTCTCTCAGCCGGTCACCGGCCTCAACGCCGTTCATGACCGGAATGATGACTGTATGCGCATCCACCGCCGGCCTGAGCATTTCCGCCATCTCTGCAAGCGAATAGTTCTTGACGCAGATGAAAATGAAGTCCTGCACGCCGATCTCCGTCGCCTTCTCGCAGATCTGGTGCGCCTTTGTATGTACCTCCCCGTAAAACTCGCTGTGCAGGATCAGTCCGTTCCGTCTGAGCAGCTGTGCCCTGTTCGCCCGCGCAATAAGCGTCAGCTCGTCCCCGTGAGTCTTTCCCAGCATGGATGCCAGCAGACCACCGACTGCCCCGATCCCTGCTACGCAGATTTTCGTATTCTCCATGTATGTTCCTCTCCCATATCACATGCCATTTCCCGCGTGGGATGGCATAAATGACGCGTCATACCCTTTCGCATGACTCGATTGCAAACCCGTAAGCGCAATCTGTCTTCCGGATCTTTCCGAAAATGCGCCCCTCAGCCATCCTGTCTGTCAGCTAAATCCGGTGCCTCCCAAATCCGCTTCTCTGCATCATCCGGTAACGAAACAGGTATGAGCCTCGTTCCGGTAAAGGCTTTGCCTGAAACATCTGTCGATTTGCTGCATTCCAGCCGGACGAGATTATGACAATTACAGAAAGCATTTCTTTTGACATTCTTCACCTTTCCAGGCAGACAAATTTCTCTGATTCCAGTTCGTTCAAAGCACGACTCATATAACATCGTCAGCTCTGCATCCTTATCAAATTCGACTGTCTTTAGTCTGCTGCAATGCGCAAATGCCCGTCTGTTAATCTGCTCAACCGACTTTGGAATCGAAACATGTTCAAGCCCTGTATGCTCGAAAAGTGAATCATAAATATGACGTATTGCTGCCGGCAGATGAACCTCTCTGATACCCCGGCATCCGGAAAACGCATATTCTTCGATACTGGACACATTGTCCGGCAGGAAAACCATCCCATTGCTGACAGGGATATCCGCACATTCAACTGTTGTCAACTGTGTACAGTTGTAAAAAGCATACGCACCAATTCCCTCAAGTCCGGCCGGAATCCGTATTCTGCTGATCTGAGATTCCATAAAACAGAAGGGTGCAATATAATCAAGTGCGTTCGGCAGGATGCATTCCCTGAGACAGGTTTGAGAAAAAGCATTTTCACAAATGCTGGATACAGAAGATGGCAGGGTTATTTCTTCCAGACCACACTTCTCAAAGCAGCTTGGCCCTATCTTTTCCAAACCATCCGGCAGGATAACCTTTTTAAGTTGCTTGCATCTGTAAAATGCTGAATCATGCAACGTGGTAATGCCTGGGGAAATCGTCACGGTTTCAATTCCGGACCCCTGGAACATGCGCTGATTCACAATGCGAATGCTTCCCGGCAACGTTATGTTACTCAGGTTTTTGCAGCCCATGAATGCGCCTTCTTTGATCTCCCTCAGTCCTTCCGGCAGGATAATCGTCTGAATGGCTGAGCCAGCGAAACACTCTTCGCCAATAGAACGGATGCTGTCCGTCAGAACAATCTCCTTCACCTCACGATGTTTGCAGAACAGATAATCTCCCAACCCGGTAACTGTCCGTCCCCCGATTTCAGGCGGGATCAGGATCGTATCCGTATCATGGATCAGGCACTTGGTCAGCATAACCTCATTCTCTCCCCAGGTCTTCCATCTCCATTCAAGACTCATACTCCTGGCTGAGAAAGGGTGATCAAAATCATACTGATTCTGACGCTCACGCTTCTGTTCTTCTTTTTCACGGTCAATATGTTTGTCCCGCTCTTCGATCACGGCCGCCGCCATGGCCAGATTGTTTGCCTCCTGCGATGCAACCAGAAGGGACTCATATTTTTCCGCTTTCAGCGGCTGGATTGCCTTGAACAGCGGGATCATCACGCTGTCTGAGACCTGATGCTGCATAAATGCCGGAAACCATCTCACACAGTTTCTGGTAAGGCTTGTCAGATAGATCTCCGCCTTGTTCTCACCGAGAATCTCCGGTTTGCTGATCGCTGTAAAGAGCAGCGCCGCCCGCATTGCCGCATCTTGTACTGTGGTCAGCGGCGGATTCATTCCCAGGAATAAATGCGATGTCGGCAGCGTCACGTCATCAATATGATGACCGTAAACGTTGAGTCTCTGACAATTCTCATCTCGCACAATCAAATCCGAGGACAGTTCGGGAACACCTTCCCAGATGATAAGCTGGTGTGGAACCGGACACCGCACCTCAATCTCTGAAAGGCCTGGCAGTCGTGTCACCCAGCCTCGCAGATGCAGAAACGCAGCATCTTCGCCACTGTAATTCAGCTGCAGTCTGTGGACATTTTCGCAGCCCGGCATGGGCTCATCCCAGAGATGATGCAGTTTGTCCGCATATTCAAGCGTAATGGACGTGATGTTCATTCCCTCAAAGGTATTCCTGTCAATATTGTAAAACATCGGGATTGTCACATCCGTGTCTGTTCCCGTATACTTCTTGGCAACCAGATACTTATTCCACTCCGTTGTATACGTCCAGTCCGTATAGTTACTGGAATCGCTGCTGACCGGTTTCTTTTTTCCCTTATTTTTCATTGTTCTTCCTCTTATTATCTGACGGATCCGGCGGTAAACCATCGGTCGATTGTCCGGAAATGCCGTATATGGTATGCTTTGGCGGGAGGTGAATCCTGTTGAACAGATCAACGCTGGGCTCTACTATCCGCTCACTCAGGCTTGAGCATCATCTTACGCAGTCAGCACTGGCTGAAAAGCTGCACATCACGGACAAGGCAGTATCCAAATGGGAACGGGATCTTTCCTGCCCGGACATCAGTCTGTTTCCCAGACTGGCGGAACTGCTCGGTGTCACCGTGGATGACCTGCTGAAAACACTGCCGTTTGACGGACAGTCATCAAAACTGATGAAAACCTACAACCTTTCCCAGGACATCCGAACGCCCATTCACGTCATCCTGGGCTGCGCTGAGCTTGCTGAACTTCATGCGGATGACAGAGAACATCTGCTCCGTTACCTGAGCAGCATCCGCGTTTCGGCAGAATATCTTCTGAAGACGATCGGCCACATTCAGTCGGACACGCCAAAGAGCACCGAACACCATGCATCCCCTGAGACGCTTGATGCATATCTCAGAGTGCACGCCGCAAGCAGCGTATCGGAGCTGCAGAAAATCTCAGCCGGCTATGATTTTACCGGAAAACGCTTTCTCATTGCTGAAGACCTTATGGTCAACCAGGAAATTGCCCGGGAAATTCTCAAGGAAGCCGGCGCAGAAACCGCCTGTGCTGAAAACGGCAGCGTCTGCATCTCCATGCTGGAAGAGGCGCCTGCCGGCACCTATGACCTGATCCTCATGGACCTCGGCATGCCCGTCATGGACGGTTTTGACGCCACCCGGAAAATCCGGCAGATGTCGGACCCGCAGAAATCCTCCATTCCCATCATCGCACTGACGGCAAACGTGGAAAAGCCGGACCGGACTGCCGCTTTTGATGCAGGCATGGACGCCTTTGTGGAAAAGCCGCTCAACATTATCGGCCTGTTTTCCGCCATCCGGAATTGCCTTGAAAAGGCCTGAAACTCACGCAAGCAAGAATGGGATCCCCGTTCTTGCTTTTTTTATTCCGAGGCTCATCCCAGGTATTTCCGGATGGTCTCCCGTACAGCGCCATACGCGGCAATTTCTTCAATGAATAACTGCTCTGTCTTCTCGCCGATGCCTGCCTCATACAGATTGCTGCCAAAGATGGCTGCATTCTCAAGGAATGGCCTGAGCTGTCCTGTATAGGTTTCCGGACTGCCGATCCGGATGCCCGCAAGCGCCGCCTGCAGTTCTCCGTTCATGGGGTCCGGTGAAAGTTCAAACGCATTGCCGGACTCATCTTTTGCCAGGAGATACCGGAACCATCCGGCTATCGCCAGCGGAATGCCGATGAGCGCGCCCGCCGTTCCGTCTCTCAATACGTATTCCCGGATGGTCTCCCCGAAACGGATGCCGACCATCTGAGAGGTGTCCACCGCGATTCGCTGCGGCGTATCCGGAATATACGGATTGGGGAATCGCACATTGATGCACTCATCAATAAACGCCTGAGGCGAAAGGATGCCGGGATCATGGACCACTTTCATGCCCTCAGCGGCAACGCGCTTGACAAGCAGCTGCATTTCCGGATCCCGCATGACATCTGAAAAGAGCGTATAGCCGAGGACACAGCCATACGGTGCAAGCGCAGTATGGAGCGGATTCAGACAGACCGTCACTTTCATGCGCTCCGCCGCATTGACGGTATCCCGGTCACACATGTAGACGCCCGCTTTTTCAAACGCCGGCCGTCCGTTCGGGAAATGATCCTCCACCACCAGGTACTGCGGTCCCTCCGCATTGACAAACGGCGCAATGTATGTCTTTTTATCCGTGATGACGATATCCATGTCCTCAACGCCCAGATCCATGAGCAGTTTCTGGGTGCTCTCACTCGGACGCGGCGTAATCTTGTCAATCATCGTCCACGGGAACGCAATCCTCGACTCATCGCTCACATAGTCAAGGAATGCCTGAGAGCAGTATCCGCGCGCCTGCCAGGCACGTGCCACCTCAAGCACCGCATTGCGCAGTTTTTCGCCGTTGTGGGATACATTGTCCATGGAGACCAGCGCCAGGCTGGCACCACAGGCCTCAAACCGATCCAGAAGAAGGGAGGTGACAAGTGATACTGCGCTGTTTACCGCAGACGGTCCCTTTTCAATATCCTCCATGACAAAGTCAAAATACGCACCGTTTGCGCCGCGCAGCGCGTATCCCTTTTCGGTAATCGTAAAGGATGCCATCCTGAGCCCCGGATCCGTAAAGATCACTTTCAGACGTGCTCTGGCATCTGCATCCGTCTTTCGCATGGCAATCGCTTCGCTGAGCGAGCCGATCACCCGTTTGTCCGTAGACCCGTCTCCGTAGAGCGTAACCGCCAGCGCCAGATTGTCATGCGGCCTGTACACCTTATCAATGACTTCGAAATCAAAGGTTTCCACACAGGTAATGCCCCTGTCCATCTCGCCGGCCTCAATGAGGCGATCTGCAATTCCGCCCAGGAATATCCGAAAGATGTTTCCCACGCCAAAGTGCACCCACATGGGGGCTGCCTGTGTCCGCTCTGCAACATCCTTTACGGAAAAAGCCGGCAGATGAATGTCCTTTGCCGCCCATTCCGGGTTGTTCAGTCCCTGCATTGTCAGTTTCATTGTCTCATCCTCCCTGGCTGTCCGGCTCAGTAGCCGAGTTCACGGTTAACCACCTCATTGAGCGGCTCATGTGCCGCATACCGTCTGAGGTTTTCAAGAAACATTTCCACAATAAACCGGCGGGTGTGTGAAAGCGTTGAATTGCCTGCCGTATGGGTCGTAATATGCACACGCGGGCATGTCCACAGGCTGTCCTCCGGCGGCAGCGGCTCCGTCTCAAAGACGTCCAGTGCGGCACCTGCCAGGCGGCCTTCCCTAAGGATTGCCTCAAGTGCTTTCTGATCAATCGCGTTGCCGCGGCCGACATTGATCAGGTACGCATCCGCCGGCAGTTTGCGCAGCCGCGCCTCATTCATGATGCCAGTGGTTTCCGGCGTCCCCGGCAGGGACATAACCAGCAGATCCGTTTCCGGCAGAACGCGCTCGAGCTCATCCACCCGATACGTCCTGTCCATCTCCGGAACCGGGCGTCCGCTCCTGCTGATGCCGGTAATGCAGGCCGGCATAAAGCCGCGCAGCCGCAGTGCCGTCTTCCGCCCGATGTCACCCGTGCCCAGCATCGTAATCCGTGAGCCATACAGGGAACGAATGCCAAGATCCCGCTTCCAGTCATGCGCTCTCACAATCTCCCTGTACTCTGGTTCCCTACGCATCATCTCAAGGGCAACCATGACAATGTGCTCGGCAATCGTCACGCCGTATGCTCCCGACGCATTGGTCAGAATCGCTTCCTCAGCTGCAAATGTACCTGGTTTCAGGAAGGGTTCCACGCCGGCAAAAGACGTACTTGCCCATTTGAGTCTGGGTGCTTTTGCGCAGAGTTCCGGTACATTCCCGAAAAGAATCTCCGCCGTTTCCACAGCCGCCAGAGCATCTGCCGACTTTTCATAAAACTCCACCGAGAAGCCGAGCGCCGCTGCCGTTTCCCGCATCTGTTTCCTGAGTTCCGGCTCAAGACTTGACATAACCGCGATAATTCTGCGTTCCATATCATTCCTCCGAAACAGGCCGATCTAAGCTGCTGCAGGCCACGCAGGCACAGTTTCCTGATTTCCTCTGAAAACCAATGGAGCAGTTCCTGCCTTCCTTTTGCCTCTCTGATAACAAGCCCGATATATCACCGAATCATATGATAATGAAGCCCTTTCCCGTTGTCAATCCACTTTTTTATCAGTCCTGTGCTCCTGGACTGACGAATTTCTTTTCAGGCCTGCAGCTTGCCCGTCATCGTAACCGTGACATTCCCCATAACGATGTTGGTCCGCCGAAAGTCAGATCTGCTGCCGCTTTACAGTAGGACAGGTGACTCGCCAAAAATTTCGATTCCGCACAGCGATGCACCGACCAAAGTGCTGATGACAAACCGGCCTGTTGCACGCGTGGCAATCCCCCTGTCATTCCCATTCAGCAGAGAAAAGAAGGCTGTCAGCTTTTGCAGCGCGCTGCAATTGATATCATAACAACCTGCGCACATAGGAAAACGACCCGCAATCTGACACCAAATCAGATTGCAGGTCGTTTGGGTTATGGGTGTATTCTGTTCCTTGATGAGCCGTTCAAGCCGCAAATTACCTGCCAGCAACAGCGTCTGCCATGACATTGCCAGCGATACGGCCAAAGACGAAGGAATCGCCGAGCCCGGAGCCATCTACACGCTGACGGCCATGGAATCCACCGGTAACCTCGCCAGCTGCATAAAGACCGGGGATCGGGCTGCCTTCGGTGTTCATGACCTGCGTCTGCTCATTGATCAGCAGACCGCCCATGAAGTAGTGGGCACCCACGCCTGACTGATAGCCGTACAGTTTGCCGCTGATTTCCGTGATG
>JAFSZW010000150.1 GCA_017458865.1 Clostridia bacterium | reverse complement strand
CTGCACATCGTAATTTCCCTGCTGGACAGCCAGCATGGAATCACGCAGGCGCTTCAGAGGCGCAAGGGATTTATGCGTGCCGTACAGGGTCAGCAGGATGACGGAGGCAAAGGCAATCAGCAGCAGAACGGAAAGAAGAAGGATAAACTGGCGGGCATCGCCTACCAGGGAATCATACGGAACGGTTTCGATCAGGCGCCAGCCGGAGACGGCAGAACCGGAAAAGACGGCAAAGGTGGTTCCGGCGGAGGTGTCAAACAGAAAGGAGCCGGAGGTGTCCTGGGTGTGCTGATCGAGCTTTTCCAGCAGGGAAGGGGAGATTTCCGCATTTTCACTGGCAATGACGATCTGCCCGTCAGAATCGGCCAGGAGGAGGGTACGGGATGAGTCATCCAGCGAGGGAAGGAGGGCTTCCGGATTCATGGCGATGTACATGACCCCGATCCGCTCAAGGGAGACAGTGTCCCGGAGAATGTAATAAAGGGAGACGAAATGCTGGAGATGGTTCATGGAGGTCTGATTGCGAACCGGCGCCGTCTCATATCGGATGGTCCAGTTGCTGATGGAAAGATCCTTCTCCAGGGCGGCAAACCGTTCCTCAATGACCTGCGGACTGAGATAGCCGCCGTTGCCGCCGATATACCGCTTTCCCTTGTCAGTGGTGATGACAATGGAATCAATCAGGTTTTCATTGGACACCAGGACGAGACGGAAAACGGTGCTGATAAGCGTGGAGTCCCGGTAGGTGTATCGCGGATTGTTGCGGGTCAGTGCCGTGCTGATTTCCGTATTGGAGGTGAACGTGCTGGCAAAGGACAGCATCCCGTTCAGGTGCTGGTTGAGACCACTGGCAACGGTTTCAAGGTTTCCCATGGTAATGGCACTTGCCTTGTCCCGCAGAAGACGGGGAACGGTAATAACCTGGAAGATGCTGACCAGGAGGATGGCGGCTGCCGCAATGGCACTGCACAGGATGGCCATTTTTGCCTGGAGGGAAAGCTTGTGCGAACTTTTCACGTGGAAATCCTCCTCCTCAATACTGGTCTTTGACCGGACTATGCCGGCACGGATCTGACAAACTGTCGCAGCGCGGCAGGACCGCTTGGCATGCGTCTTTTATTCAGATGAGATGAATGGCCCTGCTTTGGAGAGGTTTCTGACAGGGCTTGTGTCCGTTTTGGGAAAGGTATAACGAATTCCATCACAATTATATCATTTTATCACAAATATTTGTATTGATAATGTAAAATTTCAGCATGGATATGGAAAATATTAGTCATGATTGCCAATAACAGAGGCAAAAAATGAAAACAAAATCGGGACGGAAGGAAGATAAAATATTCCATTCCCGGGAAAGGGGAAAAACTGGTATAAATAGATCAGCAACCGCGCAACGCATGCGCAGAAACCCGTCGAGGGAAGAAACGATTGAGAAACGGAGGAAAAATCATGAAAAAACTGACTGCACTGTTTCTGTCACTGATGCTGCTGATCGCCTGTGTGGGTCTGGCAGCGGCGGAGGATGTATCCGGTGAACTGACGATCTGGCTGTGGGACAACGAGGCAGCAGCCCAGGCTGTTGTGGATGCCTATGCGGCCAAATACCCGAATGTAAAGATCTCCACCAATGTGGTGCCGTTCATGGACTATCAGACGAAGCTGTTCACGGCACTGGCCGGCGGCGATACCGCCGATGTCTTCTTCATGCGTGAGGGCCAGGTCTTCCAGACCTACGTACAGAAGGGCCTGTGCATGAAGCTGGATGACATGATTGCATCCAAGGGACTTGATACGAAGCCGTTTGAGAACTACCTGCCCCAGTGCACGGTCAAGGGCGGAATCTATGAGCTTCCGTACCGCGGCGGTGGACATCATCTGTACTACAACAAGAACATGTTCGACGCGGCCGGCATTCCCTATCCGGATATGTACAAGAGCTACACCTGGGATGAGATGCGCGAAGTCTGCCAGAAGCTGTCCAAGGGCGAGGG
>JAFSZW010000149.1 GCA_017458865.1 Clostridia bacterium | reverse complement strand
GAGATGGACAAGTTCGACACGATGTCCCTTGCGGAACAGAAAGCCTTTTATCTCAAGAATGCCCCGCTCCTTGCGAACTACCGCTACGATGTCGAAACCGCGTATGCGAATTTCCTCAAGGATAAAATGCTGAACCGCGGCGGAAAGGATCTCAAAAAATGAAACATGCAACGTTATTTCTTACTCTCTGCATCGCCGCGGCCGTGCCCGCGGGCATGATGGCCGCCGATGCGCCGAAGAATGCCGCCCAGGCCGCCGCCGAAGCGAAGGCCAAAGCGGAAGCCGAGGCGAAACTCCGCCGCGAGAATCAGGAAAAATACAATGCCGGCGTCAAAGCCTACGGCGAGGCGCTTGCGAAAGGCGACGTCGCCGCGGCGGAAAAGGCCGCGATGAATGTCTTTGCCTGTTTCGGCAAACCGGGCGCGCCCGAGAATCTCAGCCGGTATGCCGGCGATCTGATCAACCGGATCCGCGGCGAAAAGAAGAAGGAAATCCAGCCTCTCTGCCGGAAACTGTATGAAAAAGTGATCGCGCTTGCCCAGTCGGACTACAAGGTTGCGATGATCAATGAATATGCCGGCTACCTGAAGAACTTCAAGCTGGCGAAACCGGAAGAAATCGCCAAGCTGCTGGAACAGCGGCTTCAGGTGAAGGACCTCTCCGCAAAATGTCTGTACGGCGTCTATCTTTCCATTGACGACCTTGCCAAGGCGGAAGCGTTCATTGAAAAGCATCTTGCCTCCGTCGAGGAGAAGGACCGGCTCCGCGAGATGGATCAGGCGATTTCCAAGATCCTCTAGAAGAAAGTGTACGGCTCGGAACTTGCGGCGAAGTATTACAAAAAACGCATTGATCTTTCTCCGACCGCCGATGAAAAAGCGCGCATCCTTGAGATTTATGCCAATTTCCTCAAGGAATACTGTCTGGTCCCCGACGAAGAGGCCGACAAGATCAAGGCGTCGCGCTGGTCGCTTCCCGGTCTGACCCCGGCGGGCAGAGTCTCCTGCTATTTCGAAGATCTGAAAGCGGTTGAACTCCAGTCGGAAAAGAAAGCGTTTGTCGACAAGATCCTTGCCGAATTCAAGGATAACGCCGAGCTTCGCATCAAAATCTACCGTCAGTGCTGGCGCATCAAAGGCCCCGCGTTTCTGGAAAAGGTCGTCTTTTCCGATCCCGCCGTCCGGGGCACGAAGGAAGCCGACAATCCGGGATTTTACAAGGATTTCATGCGCGAGTACGATAACCGGTGCTTCATCGGACGTTATGCGGAAGTGGAGAAATTCCTTGCCTCCGAAGAAGAACGTACGCTGAACGCGTTCCGGAATGCGAAGTCCGAATCCGGCGTGATGGCCGGCCGGCTCAATGCCGCCAGAAACAGAGTCGATTCCCTCCGCAAGGATGAAGGCAATACCCATGACGCCCTGCGGAATGCCGGAAACAACAAGGTGCAGCGCGAAAATCTCCAGAAACGGATAGGCGACCTCCGTTCGCAGCTGGATCAGGCCCAGAAAGCGGAAAGCGAAGCTGTGACCGCGCTGCGTGCCGCGGATACGGCCGTGAAGAATGCTCTGATCCGTTATGAGGCGGTCATGGATGCGCAGATCCGTTATTTCGATGCCGTCTCCATCCGCCATTACGACTCGAAAAATCCTGTCACCCTCAAAAAAGCCATTGCCGCCGTTCAGCGCAAGCTGGATGTCGTGCTGCCCTTCCGCGATGACATGTACAAGGTGGACTGCACGATCCGGATGATGAATCTTGCGTATGCGGCCAAGGATGACGAGCTCGTTCTCCGTCTCGCGGCCTCGATCGAGAAGACGATCAAGGACAACGCGGCGGATACGAAAAACCGTTGGGCTTATGTGTTCCAGGACAAGGCGCGCGTTGTGCAGAAAATCCTCGCTCTGGTCGCCTACCGTCAGGAGGACTATGAAAAGTGCATCGCGCTGACCACGCCGCTCCTGCCGTTCGAGAAGAACTGGGGACTCGGCGTGCATGAGCTGTATGAGCCGATTGCAAAGGCATTGTACGAAACGTCAGTGGAGTCGGTGGTTGAAACGGTAAACGTCTGGAAGCGCGGCGGAATCGCTACAATAGACGACCTGGATACCGTGCTTACGGACCGGATTTCAAGAGACTTTTCCGGCGACGGGGTCAAAGCGAAACTGGAAGGTGCCATCCGCAACTGGCTGGACGGCCTTATGGGACGCCTTGAGAATCAGCTGACCAGTCTCTGCCTGCGCTGCGGTGTTCCGCCGGAACACATGTCGCTGAACAATGCACACATTGATACCGGCCTGGACGGTGTAGAACTGTCCCTGACAGATGCCATGGGCATGGACATTCTATCCGGGATCATGGGCGTCATTCTGGCCGTTATTGGAGCAGCACTTTGCGGTGGAGGCGGGATTGCAATTATCGGCACCGGCCCGGTCGGCATGATCGCCGGCGCATCTGCCGGCCTGCTCATCGCCATCCTGGGCAAATCGACGCTTGAAAAGGCGATCCGGTCTGCAAAGATTCCGGTGCTCCTTCGCAGCGTTGTGACGGAAAGCGCGGTTCGCCGTGGCCTCGCCAGACAGGAGAAGACGATAGAGGATGAGATCGTAAAAGCGCTTGCGGATCCGAAAAACGGGTTTGCATCGCGTCTGACGTCGAGCCTCGCGGACACACTTGGCATTCAGATGGAACAGATGGCCAGAAACGCGGAAATGTCGATTACAGCTTAATTGTGCTGCTTTCATTTGTGCGTCTACCGGGTGCAGATCTGCTGCGCGGCAGGCAGCTTCACAGTATTTCTTTGGAATGAGGGAATCATTATGATCATCAAGAACGGCATAGCCTTTATAGATGGTGCGTTTCATAATCTGGATATACGCATTCAGAACGGACGGATAACCGAGACCGGCATGCTTGAACCGGTTCCGGGTGAGGTGTGCGAGGACATTTTAGGACATTACCTCCTGCCGGGATTTGTGGATATTCACATTCACGCTTTCGGCGGGGCAGACTGCATGCGCGGCGAGGCAGATGTCAGGAAAATGAGCCGCGAACTGCTCAAAACCGGTGTGGCGGCATTTGCGCCGACGACAATGAGCGCATGGCCGGAGGATACGTATCATGCACTGGCGGGCATTGACAGCGTCAGGAAGATGCCTGAGGCCAATGGTGCGGCAGTCCTTGGTGCACACATGGAAGCACCTTTCCTGGCACCCAAATTCAAGGGCGCACAGCTGGGTGAGTGTCTGCAGGCACCATCTGTTCTCGCCTATGAGGCAATAATCAGGGACATTGACTGTGTCCGGCTCATGACAATTGCGCCTGAACTGGAGGGTGCGCTTGATGTGATCCGCTACCTCCACGAGCGCGGCATTGTCACCTGTGCTGCCCATTCCGGTGCAAAGGCGGCGGATGTGCATGCGGCGGCAGATGCCGGACTCACGCAGATTACACATCTGTTCAATGCACAGACACCGCTGCATCACAGAGAACCCGGTGTGCCGGGCGCCGGCCTTGCAGATGACAGGATCGCGGTTCAGATTATTGCGGACGGCATCCATGTTCATCCCGATGTCCTGCGCATTACAGGCCTTTGCAAGGGCGCAACCGGCACCATTCTGATTTCAGATTCCATGGAAGCAGCCGGACTGCCGGACGGTGAATATAAGCTGGGTGGCCAGAAGGTAATCGTAGCGGACGGCGCAGCCCGCCTTGAAAACGGTGTGCTTGCCGGCTCAACACTGAAACTCCATGATGCGGTACGGAATATGATCCATCTTGCGGGTCTTAAGCCTGAAACGGTAATCCCCATGGCCACATCGACGCCTGCGGACTCTATCGGCGCCGTGGAATATGGACGGATAGGCATCGGCAACTGCGGCATCCTGGCGGAAATGGACAGCGAATGGAACTTCGTAAAGGCCGTCTACGAAAAATAATGCTTACGACGAAAGGCAGGATATATGGAACACGAAAAGATTCTGAGAATCAATGAACTGGCACGTAAAAAGAAGACTGTAGGACTGACGGAGGAAGAACTTGCTGAGCAGGCAGTCCTCCGCAGGCAGTACATAGATGAGTTTAAGGCCAATATGGAGGCACAGCTCCAAAGCGTTCTGGTCGAACAGGAAGATGGAACCTACAGGCCGCTTGAGAAGATAAAGCGCTGATAAGAAAACAGCCAATTCCAGTGGAATTGGCTGTTCCTTTCTGTTATGGAACGGAATTGGCATCGTTCGAGTTGCATGCTGATAGCTGCCGCTATATGTCTCCGGATTCAGTGTCTGGTAAGGCAGAATACAGCATACAGCGGGATGGAACGAATCAGATTTCCTTCCCCGAAATTCAGTGCAGAAATTCGGATTGCGTATGCAGGATGGTAGCGCTCCATGTAGTTCTGCAGACTCCTTGAGCGTTTATGTCTGCCTGCCTTGATTTCAATTGGCACGATGTTGGTGCCATCATCGTCTATCAGATCGATATCCATGTTCTCAGAAGGCTTGTAATAATAAAGTTGCTCTCTTTGAATGGCCAGGTGCTGGATCACATAATTCTCAACCAACGGTCCTTTGTAGAGATTTTCCTGATCCGGAAGAAGATCTCTGCGTCTTACTTCGGCAAGAGAAGAAAGCATGCCTGCATCAGACAGGTAAAGTTTAAAAGAACTCTCTTTAGCATATCCCTTCAGAGGAGAAAAGGGGGATTCCAGTGCGGTAACCTTGAGAAGCATTCCGGAGGCTTTCAGCCAGTCGATGGGCGCATCATAATCCCGTTTATTGGCCGTGGTTCTCACCATGGTGTATTTGAACTTTGGGTTTTCCTTTGCCAACTGTCGGGGAATTGACTGGTATACCTGAGTAATCTTATCTGTCTCAAAAGGGCTGCTGACATATTTTGTCATGTCCGCGAGATAAGCCAGATGCAGGTCTTTGTGAATTTCCCGACTGAAAGATGTGACATCTTTATCATGTTCAATATAATCAAGGATTGCACGAGGCATTCCACCTACGATCATGTAGTCGTAGCACAGATTCAATGCTTTCTCGTGAATGGCAGATGGGAGCGGAGTCATTGAACAGAATGATTCCT
>JAFSZW010000148.1 GCA_017458865.1 Clostridia bacterium | reverse complement strand
TCAGAAAAGATTCCCGTTCATAAGAAAACTCAAATCCCTCAAGCGCCATCACCTGAGCTGTATATGGCAACTTTTCCATTATTTCGAAATACCTCTTTATATTGGCAACCGGTGTAGAGAAGAATTCAGCATTGACTTTTCTTTCCAACATGTAAAAATACAGTTCTTTTGCCTCGCTTATTGTCCCAAGCGTTGTCAGCCCTCTGAACACAATCCTGTCTTTCTCAGATTTCTTTGCAACTGCATCTAAAAAAGCTTTGATCGCATTGCCGCGTCTGCTTATCATGGGTCCATTGTCATCATAGGGAAATGACTGCTTTCCCGTTTCAAAGCAGACTGTAATCATTCCAGCCGCATCGTCATCAAGCACTTTAACATACGGACGATATTTCGCGTCAAGTATCTTTTCCATTGGAACATTAACATCACCAGGAATGGAAACACCGGATCTGATATAGCCAAAGACCATGATATCCACCTCTTTCAAGATAATCTGATTACCGGATATTGGGAACACGTACCGCTTCGGACCAACATATCTGCCATGATGAAAGCGGGCATGCTCCGGATGATGCCCACAGTCGGCTACACTGACAGGGAAACCGGAACAAACGTCCCGTCAGCTGCGAGCTCAACGACATGATCAAAGCCAAGCGATCGCAAAAGCATCTCCGATTCCTCAAAGAATGTGGCAACATGCGCTGCCCGATGTGCATCCGAGGCAAGCAGCACCTGACCGCCCCTCTTTGCAATCTCCGTGAGCCATCTGCGCTCAGGATATGGAACGGATCGCCAGCCGCGGGATATTGCGCCGGTATTGATCTCAAACACCTTGCCGGCATCAAGAAGTGCATCAAGCGCAGTTTTTGCTGCAACCTGGTATGCACAGCTTTCCGGATTAAAGATGCGCTGTTGCTCATTAAACTTGAGCAGCAGATCAAAATGCCCGCAGATCTGAACACGGGGCTCGGCAGCCACTTTCAGGAGTTCCCTGAAATAACAGGCTGCCGCAGCATCCGCATCGCCGCCAAAGTGTTCGTTCACCGTTTGCCTGAGTTCCTCCGGTGTATTATCCACACTCGGCGGCACATCTTTAACAGGCAGATGGTGCACGGATCCGATCACGTAATCAAAGCCGTCCATAAGCGCAGGATCGGAGAGCACATCCCATTCAATTCCGGCCAGTACGCGAAAGTCCTTTTGAAACCGTCCTTTGAGCCCGGCAAGCTCACGGATATAGGGCTGCACCCCATCAGCACCAGGCGCCCAGTCATTTGTAAAAGGCATTGGACTGTGGAGGCTGACGCCGGCGGAGGTAAAGCCGATGGCCCGGCAGGCCTCAAGCATGTCAAGACATGTGTCATGTCCGTCATCCCAGACGGAATGCATGTGCAGATTCTGCTTTGTAATCAACGCATTTTCTCCTGTTTGACTTTCCTGTCAATCACATGACGGCCGGCCATCTCTTTCCTGATATCATCAAGGCTTATACCTGCCTCAATCATCAGGACCATAACGTGGTACATGAGATCCCCGATTTCGTAAATCGTGTTTGCCCTGTCCTGATCCTTTGCCGAAATGATGACCTCCGTCGTCTCCTCGCCGACCTTTTTGAGGATCTTGTCAAGGCCCTTGCCAAAGAGGTAGGACGTGTAGGAACCCTCAACGGGAGAAGCCTTGCGCCCTTTCAGCATTTCCATGAGGTCCTCATACCGGAAGGCCGGTGACTCCTCGCCTTCGTAGACCAGATCATTGAAACAGGAATCCGTCCCCAGATGGCAGGCAGGCCCGTCCTTTCGAACCTCAACAACCAGCGCATCCCGGTCACAGTCAGCTGTGATGGAGACAATGTGCTGGTAATTCCCGCTCGTCTCACCCTTGAGCCACAGCGTCTGTCTGCTGCGGGAGTAGAAACAGGTCAGCCCTTTTTCCATGGAAATGCCCAGACTCTCCCGGTTCATGTAGGCAAGAGTCAGCACCTTTTTGCTTTCAGTATCCACCACGATGGCAGGAATCAGGCCCTGCGCATCGAATTTCAGTTCGTTTATATCAATCATATTATGTCCTCCTGACCAGAATGCCCGCGGCATCCAGTTCATTCTTGAGTGCCTCTATCGTGACCTCGCCGAAATGGAAGATCGACGCCGCCAAACCGGCATCCACCGCCGGCACCGTTTTAAAGAGGGTGATGAAATCCTGGATGCCGCCCGCACCGCCTGATGCGATGACAGGAACATCCGCGAACGCACAGACCGCTTCCAGCATGGGCAGATCAAAGCCCTTCCGAACGCCGTCCGTATCAATGGAATTGAGCACGATCTCGCCCGCACCCTCACCGATTCCACGGCGGATCCATTCAAGCGCATCAATGCCCGTATCAATGCGGCCGCCATTGCGGAATACATGGAAGGTTCCGTTAACCCGTGCCGCATCCACGCTCAGCACAACACACTGGCTGCCATACTTCTTCGCTGCTTCCCCGATCAGTTCCGGGTTCGTGATTGCGCCTGAGTTGACGCTGACCTTATCCGCACCGCTACTCAGGACACGCTCAAAATCCGATACTGTCGAGATACCGCCGCCAACCGTCAGCGGGATGAAGATCGTGGCAGCCGCACGGCGCAGAACATCCGTAAAGAGTTTCCGTCCCTCTGCAGAGGCAGTGATATCATAGAAAACCAGTTCATCCGCGCCGTTTTCCGAGTATGCCCTGGCCAGGTCCACCGGATCTGAGACATCTGACAGTCCCTGAAAGCGGACACCCTTGACCACGCGCCCGTCGCGCACATCAAGACAGGGAATGATTCGTTTTGTGATCATTTTGCCACCTCAACCGCTTCTGCGAGATTGATTTTCCCTTCATAATACGCTTTCCCGATGATTGCCCCGTACATGCCGATACTGCGAAGCGCCAGGACATCGTCAATGCTTGAAACGCCGCCGGATGCCGTAATCGTAAAGGACGGATAGTCGCTCAGCAGCTGCGCATAAAGTGCCCGGTTCGTTCCGGAAAGCATGCCGTCCTTTGAGATGTCTGTGACAATCAGGCCGCGTGCACCCTGGGCCTTAAGCTGGTCAAGGAATGCCTCGCACCGGATATTGCCTGTTTCGCGCCAGCCGCTGACCGCGACAACACCATCCCGGATGTCAACGCCAATGGCGATCTGTTCGCCGTATCTGGCCAGCATCCGCGCGGTAAAGTCAGGGTCACGCACCGCAATGGTGCCGAGAATCACGCGCCAGACACCGCAGTCAAGGTATTCCCGGATGGTTTCCTCCGTCCGTATACCGCCTCCGATTTCCACCTGCATGCCGGAGTAGCGGACCAGGCGCCGCACGCAGTCAGCATTAACCATGGTCCCGTCCCTGGCGCCGTCCAGGTCAACGCAGTGCAGATAATGTGCCCCGGATGCGGTAAACGTCTCAGCAATGCTGAGGGGATCATCGGCGTAAACAGTCACCCGCTCGTAGTCCCCTCGTTCGAGGCGGACCACCTGACCCTTAAGTAAATCAATTGCCGGAAAGATTTCCATAATGACCTCGTCATCGTTTATGATGATTCACGATATATCAGAGACTGCAGAAATTGGTAAGAATGGAGAGCCCGATCCGTCCGCTTTTTTCAGGGTGGAACTGAGTCCCCATGACATTGTCCCTTGCGGCGGCAGCTGTGATGCTGATTCCGTATTCCGTCGTCGCAATCGTATCTCTCTCGCAGTCCGTGGCAGAAAAGCTGTGCACAAAGTAGACGCAGGCGCCCTGGGGAATGCCCGCAAACAGCGGATGTTCCCGCATCGAAAGGGCGTTCCACCCGATCTGAGGCACTTTGAGCCCATCCGGCAGCCTTGGCTGCATCGCTGTGATGCGGCCCGGGATGAGTCCAAGCCCATCCGTCAATCCGAATTCCTCAGAGGCATCAAAGAGCATCTGCATACCAAGGCAGATGCCAAGCAGTGGTTTTCCCTGCTTTGCCGCCTCAATCACAGCCTCGTCCATCCCGTGCTCTGCCAGTTTTGCTCTGGCATCGCCAAACGCGCCAACGCCCGGGAGAATCAGTTTGTCGGCACTGCCGACAGCCTCAGGCTTTGCGATCACCTCGGCCTTTTCCCCAATCATTCTGAAAGATGAAATCAGGGAAAAGAGATTCCCGACCCCGTAATCTATAATCCCGATCACGCCAGCACCCCCTTGGAAGATGGCACCGCATTGTTAAGACGCGGATCAATTTCCACCGCCTCTGAAAGCGCGCGCCCGAATCCCTTAAACATTGCCTCCGCAATGTGGTGCGAATTTTCGCCCGCCATTTTGAGAAAATGGAGGCTCATGGGACATGCCCGCGTCAATCCCAGGAAAAACTCCTTAATCAGCTGGGTATCAAACGTCCCGATCTTTTCCGTCTCAAAGCGCACATCCATGTTCATGGAAGTGCGTCCCGAGAGGTCCAGTGCGCACAGAACCAGCGCCTCATCCATAGGAAGCCACATGGAGCCGTAGCGCCGGATGCCCCGTTTATCGCCAAGCGCATCCGCCAGACAGATGCCCAGCACAATCCCGATGTCCTCGACACTGTGATGATCGTCCACCCAGGTATCTCCCTGACAGGAAACGTTCAGGTCAAATCGTCCGTGTACCGCAAACAGCGTCAGCATATGATCAAGAAACCCTACACTTGTCGCAATGTTGTTCTCGCCCGTTCCATCAAGATTGATTGAGCAGGAAATGACTGTCTCCGCAGTTCTCCGTGTTCTTTCTGCCTTCCTCACGAAATCGCCCCCACATCTTAAATAAGCCCTGCCAGTCCCTTACACGACCGTTTTGAGAATCTGCCTGCAGGCATCAATCAGCATGCTCATTTGCGCTGCCGTGCCTATGCTGATCCTCAGCCATTCCTCCGTTCTTGGCCCACTGAAATGCCGGACCAGGATGCCGCGCTGTGCCAGCGCTTGCTGCAGCGCGCTTGCCGGAATGCCTGACGGTTTTGCAAAAATGAAGTTGCCCAGCGAATCGAGCACCGTAAATCCCATCGCTCTCAGTTCCTGCGTCGTCCTCGCTCTTTCCCGCATGATCAGCCGGCAGTTATCGGCATAATAGGTCCAGTTTGAGCAGGCTGCAACGCCCGCTGCCTGTGCGAGGCGGTTGACGCCATACAGATCGACGGCGTTTCGGATTCTGGCCAGGTCAGCAATGAGCCCGGCACTGCCTGCACCATATCCAAGCCGTATGCCGGCCATTGAGCCGGATTTGCTGAATGTTCTGACCACCAGCAAATTCGGGTACTGATCAATCAGCGGAATCACTGTTTCTGCGCCGAAATCCACGTATGCCTCATCAATGAGCACCACCTGATCCGGATTATGCTCAAGAATACCCTGGATTGTTTCTGGTGTCAGGGCAAGACCGGTCGGCGCATTGGGATTGGGAAAGACGATCATGCTGCCTGCATTCCAGTACTTGAGCGGATCAATTGAAAAATCCGATTCGAGCGGAATCCGCCTGAGCTTTATCCCATACAGCGCTGCGAAGAGATCATAATAGCTGTAGGTGATGTCCGGCAGCGTTATGAAGCCATCTGCAAACGCCAGGAAAGCCAGCTGCAGCACCTGATCCGAACCGTTGCCGACCATCAGGTTTTCCGGGGCAACATGCACATGTGCCGAAAGTGCCGAGATCAGACTGGTGCAGTCCGGGTCATTGTAGAAATTCAGGTTGATACTCTCACGGGCAATGCTCTCAAGAACATCACTGGACGGCGGAAATGGTGACTCGTTGGTATTGAGCCGGACATATGCACTGCCCTCCTCATGGGTACCCGGCACATATGCCGGCAGATCCCTGTGCACATTGCGCAGAAAAAGACTCATGCCTGTTCCTCCCCTGTACGGCGGACAAGCGCTGCCCTGGCATGTGCCTCAAGGCCCTCAGCCCGGGCAAACACAGCAATATCATCCGCCACTGCCTCAAGCGCATTCTTTGTGTAATAGGTATACTGTGTCTTCTTGATGAAGTCATCCACACCGAGCGGGCTCGAAAAGCGTGCTGTACCGGATGTTGGCAGAATATGATTTGGTCCTGCCAGATAATCGCCAAGCGACTCAGGACAGCAGCGGCCCATAAAAACACTGCCGGCATTTTTAACCAGCGGGAGAAGCTTTTCCGGTTCCGCTACGGACAGTTCAAGATGCTCCGGCGCGAGCGCATTGGAGAGGGCGACACCCGCCTCAAGGGTATCCACCAGGATGATCTTGCCATTGTTCTCAATGGACGTCCTGGCAATCTCCTCACGGGGCAACGTGCTGAGCTGGTTTTCAATCTCAAGCGCTACCGCATCTGCCAGTTGCTGACTGTCTGTAATCAGCACAGCAGTTGCCAGACGGTCATGTTCAGCCTGG
>JAFSZW010000147.1 GCA_017458865.1 Clostridia bacterium | reverse complement strand
TTGTATCAGGATGCGCAGACGGATGGTTTCGAGAAGGCAGTTGCTCGAATCAAGGAGAAAAGAAACGATGATTTTGTTTTCAGAGATGCGTTCAGGAACCGCAAAGAATATGAGGGTGTGAAGGATACCCTGGTTATCGAGCCGCGGAATTACTGGAAGTATGCGAAGGATCTCGAGACCTGCCTGTTCAGGCTTGTTGGTGATGTCGCGCTGGTGCTGTACCAGTTTATCGGGTATTTTGATAAGAAAAAGCAGTTTACATCATCCAAAATCAGGCTTCCTGAGATCGAAAAGTGGGGGATGCTCGATAAGCGGAAACAGATTTTTGAGGATGCACTGAGGAATACAGCGGAGCTGTTCCCGGCATGTGTTTATGACTTTAAAACGGGTAATGAGGTTGATTTCCTCAAGACAGAGAATCTGACACTACGGGACATTGAGGCGCCCTTCCCCTTAAAGAATGTGGTCATGCTTTCTACAATGCCTTCGGTGAATGGCGCGATTGCATTGTTTTACCCGGGTGTCATTGAAAAGATGATGAAAATCATGAAAGGACCTTTCCTGGCGGTCTTTATGAATACGACTGATGTGATGATCTTTGAGCGCACAGACATGAGGAGAGCCTTACAAATGACAAAGACGGCGAAAACGGATACCGGAATGGGCGAACCGGTGTCAGGCAGTGTTTATATCTGTGATGAAAAAGGCGTTCACATGCTCGGGAAAGATGGACGGCCGCTGAGCTGACCGGTGTATGGAACTGCAGGGGAGGATGGACGTGGACATCAAGGAAAAACTGGCTGAAATTGAGGAGAGTCTCACCGGTGACAGGGACAATGATGTGGAGTTTCTGCTTGAGAAACTCGAGAAGCTGGATGCACAGGATGAGATACGCGAAGCGGTTGCAGATCTCATTGTGGAGCGATATGTAAAACAACCGTTGCAGCAGATGGAGGATTCTCTGAAACAGACTGTTGAGGCGTACGGGAAATGTTACGAGAAAGCGCAAAGCCTTGCAGGCATCGGCATGTATGAGGAGGCACTCAGAGAGATAGATGATCTGGTCAGGCAAATGATTCTGGTCAAGCCTACCATTCATGGGAATAGGAATGATTATTATTGTTTCAGTGAATGGTTTGAACGGGATCTGTTCATTGAGGTAGAGCAATCGACGCGTATGGTCTGGCCGCATACGATGCCGCTCACTAAATTCTTTACCCTGCACGGCAGTCTGCTTACAGCACTGGAACGGTATGAAGAGGGGATAACCTCCCTGTCAATGGCGGTCCTGTACGGTCCGGCGGATCATGAGGCAAGGATACTGCTTGCCGAGGCCTACAAGCGATCCGGAAATCCTGAGATGGTCAGGGAGCTGACCATGAAGGGTTTCAGGTATGCATTCAGGAACAGCCATTTTACGGAGCTGTATTTTACGCTCGGTTGCTATTTCGGCATGATGGAACAGTGGGATGATGTGATGGCCTGTCTGGCCCTTTCAAAGCAGTTCGGCGGGAACAGGCGAAAGGACCTGATGTTCCCATCCATGCATCAGCTGGAGCGCCATGCCGGCAGGCGGATTCAGGAGCCGGATATGGACCAGATCCGCAGGAGTGCAGAGGCAAACGGATATCCGATTGGACCTGACCGATCCGTTCTGATGCTTGCCCGCAGGCTGGGTGAGAAGGCCTACATGGAAGGCAGGTTTGATAGAGCCAGGTATTACTACGGTATTGCGCATGAGCTTTTCCATGAGGAGGCGGACAAGTCCGTGATTGACGCGCTTTCGGCGCAGCCGGTATTGATGTAACGGGCTCTGGCCCGGAAAGGAGAAAACATGACAATCGTAGATGACGGTATTCGACTGAACGCGAAACTGGAACGTCCGGAGGGAAGTCCGGAAAAGCAGCCGCTGCTCATCATCATTCATGGCTTTACAGGCCATATTGAGGAGCGGCACATCATTGCCGTCTCTGAGGCGGCAAAGGAGATGGGCTTTGCAACCCTTCGTGCGGACATGTACGGGCATGGGCACAGCGACGGAGCGTTTAAGGATCACAATCTGTATAAATGGCTGAACAATGCACTGACGATCATTGATTACGCGCGGACACTCCCGTTTGTAACGGATATCTATCTCTGCGGACATTCTCAGGGCGGCCTCATGACAATGATGGCAGGCGCGCTCAAGCATGATGTGATCAAGGGGCTGCTGCCGCTCTCACCGGCCTGGATGATCCCTGAAATGGCCAGAAAAGGTGAAGTGCTGGGCCAGACATTTGATCCGGATCATATCCCGGAAATCATTGGCTCGTATCATGACATGGAGCTTAAGGGCAACTATGCCCGGGTGGCACAGACCATTCATGTGGAGGAGTATATAGACCGCTATGACGGTCCGGTGCTGGTGGTGCACGGGGATGCAGATGAGGCTGTACCGTTTGAGTACGGTGTAAAGGCATCCAAAGCCTATAAACACTGTGACTTTGTCGTCATTCCCGGGGATACGCACTGCTATGACTACCATCTTGAGATGGTGACGGATGCCGTCAAGGAATGGCTCGGAAAACAGATTTCGTAGAATCACCCCCTTTCATAAGGTGCATAATAAACATGGCCCATGCCTGGCATGGGCCATGTTTGATTTCTGTAAAAAATTAACGGTTGGTGTAGATGCGGAGCTTGTGACCTGCGACGATGTGATCCGGATCGTCGATGGCGTTCCATTCCACCAGCTTGCTGACGGTTACGTTGAACCGATTGGCGATCTTCGTGAGGGTGTCGCCGCGTACGATGGTGTAGCTGATCCAACGGGCCTGTCCCCAGCCGCCTGCAGCCTCATTCAGCTGCTCTTCATTCAGTTCCTGAACGTTCTTGTTCTCTTCCATGGTGTTTATCTCCTTTTATTAATCATCTGATTTGGATGAAAGGCGTTTGCCTTTCTGCCTGTATATACGAAGCAGCCAGGGCAGGTGGCAGTGATTTCGGGAAATCTTTTTTGCAACCGAAATCAGAGCCGGATGCGAAGGCATTGCTGCGTTGCCTGGACATTGCCTGCAGTCTGCGGCTACAGACGGGATAAGGAATGTATGTGAAAGGACGTGCACGGTTCAGGCACCGAGCGCGGTGCGCAGCAGGTCGAGCGCTTTCTGGTGACGCAACTTCACGGCGCCGTAGCTGATGTGCATGCGCTGTGAGATCTCCGTCAGGGGCAAATTGCTTGAGTACCGGAGGATGATGATGTCCCGCAGATCCTGAGGGAGTTTTCCGAGGGCAGCGGCAAGCTCGCCAAGGGATTCCTCCCGCAGAAGCGCGTCATCTATCTCGGAGTCCATGGGAAGGTCCTCCGGCAGTTCTGCAGATGGGTGCGCAGTCCTGTAATGGTCGATAATGCGGTTCCTGGCAATGGTGTAGATCCATGTGGACATGGATGCACGGGAACTGTCAAATGTCGGGAGCATGCGGGCAATCTTCTCGAAGACATCCTGGCATATATCCTCAGCCTCTGCAAGGTTGTTGATACGTTTGCGGATATATGCCAGAATCTTTCCGGAATACGACGTGTAGATCTGCTCGAGGCTCATGGGCTGGCTCATCTGTGCGGACCCTCCTCTCCATGACGGGGTGACATCATGCGGGGGGCGCCGGCTGCAGCGAGATCTGCGAGGTCATCATCAGCCAGTTCATAAATCCCATAGCGGCTCTCTGTCCTGTCAATCATGCTCTGAAGCACAGGATTAAGTGCAAAACGCTGATAATCGAAAAGATGTGTTAAGCGTTTTTCCATGATTCTCCCTCCTTCCTGTCCGGGACATCATCCTTCGGGTGTCACCGGTGAAACGCTTCCATACCCTTATATACGAAGGATTGAGGGCATGTGGCAGTTCATTGGGGTTATTTTTGTGATCATTCGTCCCGGTCAAGC
>JAFSZW010000146.1 GCA_017458865.1 Clostridia bacterium | reverse complement strand
CATTTCTCTCGCTGTTCTGTTCTACATCTATTCCAACATGTAGCGGCGTGAAAAGCAGATCGAAGTTGAAAAGGTTCTTGCAGAGGAAAGCAGTCGTGCAAAAACCAGTTTCCTCTCCAATATGAGCCATGAGATCCGCACACCAATGAACGCGATTATCGGCCTTGATAACATCGCCCTCAAGGATCCGAACCTCACACCTCATACCCGTGAGCAGCTGGAGAAGATCGGAGCCAGTGCCAAGCATCTCCTCGGTCTCATCAACGACATCCTCGATATGAGCCGCATCGAGTCCGGACGGATGGTCCTGAAGAATGAAGAATTCAGTTTCCGTGATTTCCTCGACCAGATCAACGTAATGATAAATGGTCAGTGTGTTGATAAAGGGCTGAATTTTGAATGTCATATCATCGGTCAGGTCAATGACTACTATTTCGGCGATGACACGAAGCTCAAGCAGGTTCTCATCAACATCCTGGGCAATGCCGTCAAATTCACCCCTGTGCCCGGCAGTATTACCTTTACCGTTGAACAGACCCAGCAGTTTGAGGCATACTGCACCCTGCGCTTTATCGTCAAGGATACGGGCATTGGCATGAGCAAGGAGTACATTCCGAAGATCTTCGAAGCCTTCTCTCAGGAGGATTCAAGCTCAACCAATAAGTATGGCAGCACCGGTCTCGGCATGGCCATCACAAAGAACATTGTCAGCATGATGAACGGCGAGATTTTCGTTGAAAGCGAAAAAGGCGTCGGAACAACATTTACCGTTACCGTCACGCTCAATGCCTCAAGCCGCCGTGTCAGCGATGAAAGCGGCTCCAGTCTGCCGCAGAATCTGCATATTCTCATCGTAGATGATGATGCGGTTGCCGGCGAACACGCCAAGTCTGTCTGCAATGCCATCGGCTTCTCTCCTGACCTGGCCACTAACGCAAATGATGCGATCGCACTGGTCCTTAAAAACAAGGAACAGGGAACGCCTTTCCATATTATCCTGACCGACTATAAGATGCCTGTTATGGACGGTATGGACCTGACCCGTGCCATCCGTGCGTTTGATCATGGCGAGACAGCAATCATCATCCTGACCGGATACAACTGGGAGGATATTCAGGACGAATGCAAGGCGATTGGCGTGGATGGCATCATGTCAAAGCCCATCTTCACGGACAGCCTGCTGCGTGAAATCCGCCACGCCATGATCTCCAAGGGCAATATCCTGCCTGATGCTTCCGATTCGGTATCCGACGGAATGAGCGGCTCCGATCAGGTCCACAACCTCGAAGGCCTTCACGTGCTGATCGCTGAGGACCTCGAAATCAATGCAGAAATACTCATAGATCTGCTTGAAATGGAGGGTATTACGGCGGAGCATGCAGAGAACGGTCAACTGGCCGTTGACCTGTTCAGGGAGCAGCCCAGGGGCCATTTCGATGCCATTCTGATGGATGTCCGGATGCCAGTCATGGATGGTCTCACCGCTACCCGATTAATCCGCTCGCTTGAGCGTCCTGATGCAGCGACCATTCCGATCATTGCCATGACTGCCAACGCATTTGATGAGGATGTTCAGCGCTCTCTGCAGGCTGGCATGAATGCACATCTGACCAAGCCGCTTGAGCCTGAGCGCCTGTATGAAATGCTGGATAAGCTTGTCCACGCTGCCAAATAAGCAGTTCATCCCCGACCCTTACAGGATTTAGCCTATGAATACGCATCAATTTCCTGAACTAACCCCGGAACTTGCCGAGCAGGCGATGCTATGGATCGGCGATCAGGTCCCCGGAGGATTCTTTATCTACCTCATGCATGGCAGCCAGGATGTCGTATACATCAACCAGGCCGCACTGAGGATATACGGCTGCGATACCATGGAACAGTTCAAAGAACTGACGGGGGCTACATTCCCCGGCATGGTGCACCCCGATGACATCACCTCTGTCCAATCGTCCATTGATCACCAGATCGAAATGGATTCGTCCGCAGCCATGGACTATGTCGAATACCGCATCATCAGACGTGATGGTGCGGTCCGCTGGGTAGACGACTATGGCCATTTTGCCCAACTGCCTGGTTACGGTGATGTTTTCTACGTATTCATCTCGGACGTCACCGACAAGCGCATTGCGCAGGCTGCCCGGCTGCAAATGGAGGTTGAACTTTCCCATGAAAGGCAGCGCAGTGAGATGAAGGCTGCTTTCCTCTTCAATCTCTCTCATGACATTCGAACGCCGATGAATGCCATCATGGGCTTTTCAGATCTGGCCAGACGGCACATCAATGAGCCTGACTTGCTGGTCAATTATCTGGACAAGACCATCTCCTCCGGCAAACAGCTGCTCGCCCTGATCGATGATATGCTTGAGATGAACAGCCTTGAAACCGGTAAGATTCATCTGAACGAAGAACGAACAGATCTCACCCAACAGCTGAACCTGGTCATTGACCTGTTCCGACTTGAGGCTGCCCAGAAACAGCTCTCCCTCTGTACACAGATTAATCTGCCTGCAGAGGACGTCATGATTGACCAGAGCCGTTTCCGCCGCATCATCTCCAATCTCCTCAGCAATGCCATCAAGTTTACCCCATCCGGCGGAATGGTCACTGTCACTGCACGTCAGCGCCATGTATCCGAATCCGGCTTTGCCCGCTATGAGTTTCAGGTAATTGACAACGGCATTGGCATCTCCGAATCTTTCATTTCCCATATATTCGACGCGTTTGAGCGCGAGCAGACATCCACCAAAACCGGCGAAACCGGCACTGGCCTCGGCCTTTCCATTGTCCGAAGTATACTCAACCTGATGGGCGGCACCATTACCTGCACAAGCGAAAAAGGCAAAGGTTCCACTTTCACAGTCGGCATTCCCCTTCGCCTGGCAGCCGGCGCAAGTGCCATCTCCGACACAGTTGAAGATGCATCTGCCTCATCTGATCTACAGTCACCCGCCTCCGTTTCCGCTCAGGGACATCGTGTGCTTGTCGTTGAGGACATTGAACTGAACCGAGACCTGGCAGAAACCCTGCTTGAGGAATCCGGGTTCATCGTTGAATGTGTTCCTGACGGATGTGATGCAGTAGAAGCTGTCAGGAATCATCCGCTCTGGTACTATGACGTGATCCTGATGGACATCCAGATGCCTGTTATGAATGGCTATGAGGCTACCCGTTCCATTCGTGCCCTGCCCCGTGAGGATGCATCTCTTATCCCCATTATTGCCCTCTCCGCCAATTCCCGTGAGGAAGACAAGCGGATGAGCCTTGAGAGCGGCATGAACTGTCATGTCTCAAAGCCGTTCGATATTGATCCGCTTGTCATGACCATTAACGAGTACATCACATTGTCGGGACGCACCGCACGCAGTTGATTCACATTGTCGCCAGCCTTGCCTGACACCTGTCATCCAGTGAATGCCGGTGACGCATCCTGCGGACAAAAGCATGATGGAACTGTGCACAGTCCCGCACCCACAGGGACAACAAAACGTATGCAAGAAGCTGGCCAAAGCCAGCTTCTTGTGATTAAGTAAGCTCACGGACAAATCTTGGCCGCCCGACAGGGTAAAAAAAGCCTTACACCGAAAACGATGTAAGGCCGGATCGCATTTGATATATCCGAAAACGTCAGGGACGTCTCGAACTGCTCTGCCGATTCAATTACTTGAGCTCAGCAAAGTACTTGATGGTGCGGACCATCTGAGAGGTGTAGCTATTCTCGTTGTCATACCAGGACACGACCTGCACCTGATAGGTGTCGTCATCGATCTTGTTGACCATGGTCTGGTTGGCATCGAACAGAGAGCCATAGGTCATTCCGATGATATCGGAGGAAACGAGCTTCTCTGTGGTATAGCCGAAGGACTCGGAGCTCTGAGCCTTCATGGCAGCATTGACTGCATCAACGGTGACGTCCTTGCCCTTGACGACAGCAACCAGGATGGTGGTGGAGCCGGTCGGGACAGGAACACGCTGAGCGGAGCCGATGAGCTTGCCATTGAGCTCGGGGATAACGAGGCCGATCGCCTTCGCAGCACCAGTGCTGTTCGGAACGATGTTGGCTGCGCCGGCGCGGGCACGTTGCAGGTCGCCCTTACGATGCGGGCCGTCCAGAATCATCTGGTCGCCAGTGTAAGCATGCACGGTGGTCATGATGCCAGCCTGGATCGGGAAAGCATCATTCAGAGCCTTGGTCATGGGAGCCAGGCAGTTGGTGGTGCAGCTGGCAGCAGAGATGACCTGGTCTTCGGGCTTCAGGGTCTTGTGGTTTACATTGTAAACGATGGTCGGAAGATCATTGCCAGCCGGAGCGGAAATGATAACATACTTGGCACCAGCGTTGATATGAGCCTGTGCTTTAGCCTTGGATGTGTAGAAACCGGAGCACTCCAGAACTACATCAACACCGATCTCTCCCCACGGAGCATTGTTTGCATCCGGGATCGCATAGATCTTAATCTCTTTGCCATCGACCGTAATGGAATCCTCACCCGCAGTAACAGTATCAGCCT
>JAFSZW010000145.1 GCA_017458865.1 Clostridia bacterium | reverse complement strand
GAGGATATCCACGTTCCGGATGGACTGCTGGATGGCCCGTTCCATGAAACTCATCTCATGTTTCAGTTCCATGGTCTGCATCGGCTCGCCGGGTGCCGGGTCCAGAGAAACCAGAATCAGTGTAAACGGCTGCGACAGGCGCTTTTCAAGATTGATAAAGTAGTCATACAGCGTGGCAAACTGCTTGTACTCAACCTCAAGGGCACCGCTGTAATTACCGTTTTTCTGCAGGTCGGTAACGATTCTGCTGACATCTGGTTTTGTCGGATCTGTATCGTTCTCAATGAAGAGATCATCCGGTCTGTCCTGAGAAATGAAGGCTTCCACAACCTCCCGCAAAAGCATGGATGGACCGACAACGCTTTCTTCCTCTTTCAGGGGATGACTCTCCATGATATGATCGAGAACCCCCTGATCCCACAGGCTGATAAACCGGTCCGTGATTTCCGGATCAAACTGCTTGCCTCTGCCCTCTATCAGTTCCTCTCTGATGTGGTCCGGTTCACATGCATTCCTGTAAATCCGGTTGGAACTCATGACATCAAAGGCATCCGCAACAGCAACAATCCTGGCCTCCTCGGGAATATCCTCTCCCTTGAGTCCAATCGGATACCCTTTGCCATTGTACCATTCGTGATGATACCGGGCGACATTCTCCACCATAATGTCCCTGAGACCGTTTCTGAGGATATCCCCGCCCATGACAGTATGGGACTTTATAATCCCATACTCAACCTCCGTGAGCTTCATCGGGCTGTTCAGGATGGAATCCGGGACACCAATCTTGCCAATGTCATGAAGAAGGGCCGCATACCGGATCCTGTTGATCTGTTCCGGTTCCCAGCCCATGGATTCGGCAAGCAGCTCCGAATACTGGCTGACACGCCTCGAATGGCCATTGGTATAGGGATCCTTCGCGTCCATGGCATCCACAAGAGAACGGACGATCTGCAGAAAGAGCTGCTCGTTTTCGCCGGCCTTTTCCTCAATCTCAATGGCCAGCTGTTCCTGCTTTCGCACGAAGGGTGCCACAGCAATCATCGTCAGGATGGCTGCAGCAAGAATCGTCATGAGCAGGATAATGCAATAACTGATAATGGTTGAACGGGTCTGCTCTGACAGTTGAGCATTGAACCATTCAACGGAGAAATCAGCAGCAATGATGGCTGCAACTTTGCCGGCGGAATCATAGACAGGACTGTAGGCGCTGTAAAACTGGCCCCAGGCATCCGTGTAGGAAACCATATCCACAGAGGGCTTTCCAGTGGCTGCCATCGCGAGGGCATCGGTGTATTTCACTTCCGATCCATAGGCACCAGGAGTGACCGGGTCCGTGTCCAGGATAAAGGTAAAACGGCCATTTCCTTCATCCCTTATCGCGTATACATACTCAAGCTCCACATTGTCCCGGAAGATTGCCAGCGTGTCATAGACGCTCTGGTACTTTGGTGTACCCTCATCCGCTGTTGTCAGCGATTCCAGGATGTCCCCGTTCACTGAACCCGCAGCACAATTTGCAATATCAAGCATCCGCTGCTGGATAGCCTTTCGGATGCCTATCCTGCTGTTGACAATGGACACTGCACAGAAGATGCTGCTGGAGAGAATCAGGACAACCTCAACCATCAGAATGATCTTCGTGGAAAGCCTGTTTGTCATCAGTTTTTTTAGCAGTTGTTTCATTTTCCACTCACATATACAGAATCACTACAGACCTGGTGATACACTTCAGCCGCATGCAGTGCAATGGGAATAAGTACTCAATATAAATGCAGGCCCAGCCTGTATTCATCATCTCGCCCTGAATATCAGTCAGGTTCAGATCTTCGAAATCATGCCAATTATCCAGGCTGGGACGGATCATCCGCCCAGTTCAATAACAAGGCTGGCAATACCGATGTGAATAAACAGGTATTGCACATGAATGATGTGTTACAGCCCTGGAGCCCATGATTGTCAGTGAACTCCCATGTCCCTCAATACCTGAAATGGCAAATTTCGCCACATCAACTCAATATTATCATTCAGCCCCGAAAAATGAAAGACAACGCTTGTGTTTTCTGCACACAGATCAACGTCTTCACATTTTCTCATTATCCCTGTTGATCAAACAAACAACGGAGAAAATCCGCAATCACGTTGTGTTTTGGCTCCATTTCGACTCCTGAGAGCAAACAACTGGAGGATTCTCATCCTGCTTGCCGCTGGGTCCATATAGTTAAACCGCATGGCCGCTTCGAGCGCAAAGAGTATAACATTCATTGATCAGGATAAGAACACAGCCGGAAAATGTGAGGAGAGATTGTCATGAGGAGTCGAGGTTTGCACCACAAAGTAAAAAAAACTGTCCAAAAACCTTATGGAATAAGGGCTTTAGACAGTTTCTACCTGTTTTTC
>JAFSZW010000144.1 GCA_017458865.1 Clostridia bacterium | reverse complement strand
GCAATCTCCTTTTCGTGTTCCTGGAAGGAACGCAGGAGGCCCTGGGCGTCGTCATCAAAGGTAAACGTTTTTTTCTGAACGGGCAATGAGCTGATCTGTGTCGTTTCCATCAGAGGTTCTCCTTTCTGAGACGGGTCATGTCCTTGTGCATAATGGCGAAGGAAATAAACAGGCAGATGCCCTGGCCGATCGCAAAGCAGAGCCAGATATGCCGGATCGGGGCAAGAATGGTCAGTGCAAGCCCGGCTGCCACGGGCAGGGCGATATGGTTCAGAAGGCAGATCAGATAGGCAGCCCCCTGGTGGTTGATGTCCTGCTCATAATTGCGGATGATGTAGTTGATGGTATTGGGCAGGACAGAGAGAACGTAAAGCCGGAGACCCCAGATGCTCAGCGCAGCGGTTGCCTCCGATTCCGGCGAAAACAGCGACACGATCGGACGGGCGCCGAGCATCACAACAATGATCTGAATGAGGTTGACAATCACGGAGAGCCGGATGATTCGCTGACACAGTCCGGCCGCGGCCAATGAGCCGTGCTGCTCTTTTTCCATTCCGATGAGCATGTGGGTTGTACTGCCAAAACCGGACGGGAAGGCGCCGATGAGGAGCTCCACGGAGAAAATAATCGAGTTTGCCGTTACATACTGGACGCCTCCGCGGGCGGAAAGCAGCCGGTTCAGGAAGAGATTCATAAACGCCACACAGGCTTTATAAACGAGATACAGCAATCCGAACCCGCAGACCTGTGCCAGCTCGGCAAAGGAAAAAAGCCGCATCGAAAACCGGTAACCGGCCCGCGTGAAACAGGGGACGAGCATCATGAGGATGTACAGATAGACGCTGATGACGGTTGCCATTGCCATGCCAAACATCCCGCCGTGGACCAGCGTGACATTGAGATAGTCGAGGACCACATCTGCGGCAATCTGAGCGAACGCAGCGATGACAAGCTGACGCTGGCAGTTCTTTATCTGCAGAAAAGAGGGGAGGATCTGGCCGATCACGAGCGCGGGCAGGCAGAACACAATTCCGCTCAGATACTGACTGGTAAAGTCCTGCAGTGTCGGGGTGGTGGCGCCCAGGAGCACACTTAACGGGCGGATAAACGCGGAGAGCACAACAGAAATGATCAGGCCGCCGGAAAATCCGGCTGCGACAGTGGTGGTGAGCACCCGGTTCAGGCCCGTCGTGTCCTCATTGCCGGCATACCGGCCGCAAAGAATCTGGGAACCGGAGGCAAGGAGGCCGCCCAAGGCGACAAGGAGCATGGTTACGGGATTGGTCAGTCCGTAAGCCGCGACACAGTCATCGCCCAGGTATATGCCGATCATCACGCAGTCAATCAGCATGGAAATCACGGCGACCATCACAGTGACAATCTGTACGGTAACAACCTTTCCTAGATGAGGCAAAGCAGCATGATCATGAGTCTTAGCCATTATTTCAATCACCTTTACATCTGAAATAGGGTAAATCCCTGCCAGAATTATACTCTTTTTGTGTGATTAACGAAACCCCTGTCTTGCAATCAATGCGTTACTCGACCGTTTTGGGAATCGGAAAGACCGGATAAGCGGGAGCGAAACGATTCGTTCCGGGAAACAGCAGCTGCTGAAACGGTGACGGCGACAATGACGGAACAGCGAATGGCGGGGGATTTGCAGAGGAGGCTGCGGCAAAACCATGACTTTCTCAAAAAATCATCAAATGGTTTGACAAAGTATAAGACGGGGAGTAAACTAGCAGCGGATTTTAAGTCAAACTGTTATGAAGGTTTGAAAATAACACTGTTTCTGACTTCAGGTGCCGGTTAATGATGGAAAAGATGGTCCATTCGCAGGAGAAAGGCGGGCACTTTTCTTATTTTTCAGGAGATGTTTCTGGGTCTTGCGGCAGGGAAGCGTTTCAGTCGAGGCCGGAAAGACAGAATGGGAGCGCCGGGAACAGGCATGGTTTCAGACAGAGATCCGGTCGGATATCACAGGGCCGGTTGATTAGAGAGGCAAATCAGAAAAAGCAGACGACTGTTTTGCTGCCGAGGAGGAGGAATAACGCGTGAAGAACATTGGATATTACAATGGTGTAACCGGACCGATTGAGTCGATGCAGGTTCCCATGAATGACCGGGGCTGTTACTTTGGCGATGGGGTCTATGATGCCACCTGCGTCGTCAACCAGATCCCGATGCACTTTGATGATCATATCGACCGGATTTACCGGAGTGCCGGACTGATTGACATCACCATTCCCATGGAAAAGGCGGAGATGAAAGCGGTTCTGCAGGGACTGGTGGACCAGGTGGAGGCACCGGTAACGATGCTTTACTGGCAGGTGACCCGCGGTGTGGGAATGCGGAATCATGCCTTCAGCGGCGCGGAGACGAAACCCAGCCTGTGGGCGTTTGTCAAGCCGATCAGCATGCGGGATCCGTATGGCGCGTATAAATGCATTACGCAGGAGGACCGGCGTTTCTT
>JAFSZW010000143.1 GCA_017458865.1 Clostridia bacterium | reverse complement strand
GCTGTTGACCTGCGCACTCAGGATATCGCCCCGGGCAATGGAGGATACCTCCTGCCTGAACACCTTAAGGTTCTCGTCTATCCGTCCGCAGTAGGCAAGACCGCGCGCGATGCTGCTCTCGGGCTCCGGGCACATGATAAGCAGCGCATCCCGGAACGCCTGCCGGCACTCCTCCTGCAGGAATGTCATGCGCGATGCACCGCCCGTCAGGATCACCACCTGAGGCGGAACGGCCTCGCTCACCTTGACTGCCGCTGAGAGCGCATCCCTGAGGCATGTAACAAAACTGCGGCCGCCAATTGCCGGAATGGGCGCATTGATCAGGTCATGCACCATCTCCGGACCAAGCTGCAATTCAAGAGACAGTGTCTCATCATAGCAGACGACAACGCGCTTTTTGAGCGGCACCTCTGACCATTTTTCCTCGTCCAGGAAGTACTGCTCCTTGATCCGTCTGGCCTCAAGCTCGCAGTAGCTGCGCCAGGCCGGGCTCAGATCCATGACCCGTTTCAGTGCAGTGCAGTCTCTCGAGCGCTCTATGCTTTTTTGCAGGATCATCTCGTCCATAAGCCCGCCGCCCAGATTGGTATCGCCAAAGAGAGACAGGTTCTGCTGATGTCCGTCGATGATATACGCAAAATCCGTCGTGCTGGATCCGACGTCGATCACCATGGCGCTGTGCGATAACAGCTTTGGATCCACCCTGAGTCCCCGCGCATGCCGTGCATACATAAAGGCCGCACGGGATTCAGGTACAACCGTTACATTCGGAAAGCCGGCAGACTCCATCAGGGCTGCATACTGCTCACGCCGCCGCTCGCCCCAGCCCGCGGGACATCCGACAATGGTCGATGTCACCTCTGCCATGAGCGCCGGTTCGGTGCGCGTCATTTCGCTGTAGACGCCCTGGGCGAAGCGCCGGATTTCCATTGGCGCTGCCGGATCCGTCAGATACCTTGATTTAAATCGGACCTGCGTATTATTCGCGCCGAGGAGCACGCTGGCCTCCTCGCCAATGACAATCTTGCCATCACGGTCACCGACCGCGGATAGAATGCTGGACCGGCCGCCAAGCGGAATCACTCTGGGCTCAATAGCAGATGATTCCTCCAGAATGGCAACCGCGCTTTCGCCGTCGCCAAGATCAAATCCCAGGACTCTCATCTTGCCACCTCCTGCATTCGAATGGCAGCCACACCGCGCCTGAGCACGTGTTCGCCGCTGACCAGGGCAGGACGGACCGTCCTCGGCTCGCCGAGTGTAGGCAGAAGATCAAACAGCGCAGACTGATCCGGTGAATAGCGGACAGCCTGGATGCCCAGGCGGTGCAGCGTCAGCTCGGCATCCCCGACTGTTTCCATCAGGAGATCCTCGCGTCCGCTCTCCTTTGCCTCCATGAGCGCGCTCATAAAGTCAAGCAGCGCCTCTTCCTGTCCGCCGGCAGCCCGTATGGTCTGCTCCTTTTCAATCATTCCAAGGTCCGATATGGCAACATCTATCGAGTGGCACATATCCTCCATCGCGCGTACCACGGCAGATGGATTTACCTTTGCCACGCCCTCAGCGCGCCATTTCGGCTCCTGATTTGCCTGTCCCTTCACCTGATCGCGTCCAATGTACATGAGAAGAACCGAAATGACTGCCAGCAGTGCAAACATCCATTTCCCGTTTATGATCTCATATACCGCCAGGAACGCAAGCAGAATCAGTCCGGCAATAACCGCCGCCTGTTTCGGATCTTTCGTCTTATCCTGCTCTGTGTCCGGCTGGTTTTGCGCAACCAGGCGTCCATCTGCGCGGACGCTGGCAAGGAACGTCCCTGACTGTTTAGCCACGGACAAAACCGCCTGCTCCCGCTGGCGCGTGATCTCATCCGACTCATTCTGTGCCAGGGCGGCAGCCGTCCGTTCAAATGCCATCCGGATGGCCGTGCTTGCCTCATCCATTGTCAGGGCACTTTCAAGCGACTGCTCCAGCGCAGCCTGATTGGCACGGAACGCCTCGACCGTATTCACATTCATCACCTGTTCCTAAAAAACCAGAGGAATTCGGCAAGTACCGGATTCCTCTGCGTTATGTTGAGCTTTTGACGCGGCGCACTGTTCCCATCCGGGGTACTGGCCACATCCCTCGTCCTCACTGTGTGAGCTTATTTATCTGACACCGTTTCATCCGTCATGACTGTATAATCCGGCCCGGGCGCACTGCCCTCATCCGTCCGGGTGGACTTGTCCGGTTCGCCGCCCCTGTCTGTCTCAGCAGGCTTCACGGGCGCGCCCTCCCCATCTGTCCCGGCAGACGATCCCTTTGGTTCGTCATCGTCCACCGCGTCCTTTACCTCGTAGGATGTCTCAACAACAGGCAGCACCTTCTCTTTCTCCTGACCGTCTGCCGGCGGAAGCTGGTTCGGTGCAAGGATCGCCATGAACTCCATACCGGTCAGGGTTTCCTTGTCAAGGAGCACCTTGGCAAGCTCATGCAGCTTTTCCTTGTTGTCCTCCAGGATCTGATACGCCTTCCTGTAGCAATCTGAGATGATCTCCTTGATTTCGACGTCAATCCTGGCCGATGTTGCCTCCGAGCAGATCAGCTGAGAATCACCGCTCAGGTACTGGCCCATCTGCGTCTCAAGCGCCATCATGCCGAAGTTGTCGCTCATGCCGATGCGGGTAATCATCATCCGGGCGAGTTTGGTTGCCTGTTCGATGTCATTGCTGGCACCGCTGGTAATACGGTTGAATATCAGCGCTTCCGCTGCACGGCCGCCGCAGAACGTCGTGATCTTGTCAAGAATCTGTTCCTTGGTCATGAGGAGATGTTCTTCCTCATCCACCTGCATCGTATAACCGAGCGCGCCGGAGGTTCTCGGCACGATCGTGATCTTCTCAACCGGAGCCGTGTTCTTGAGCTTTGCCGCTACCAGTGCATGGCCGACCTCGTGATAGGAAACCGTCAGCTTGTCCTTTTCGGAGATCACCGCATTCTTCCGCTGGTAACCGGCAATAACCACCTCAATGGCTTCCATGAAGTCCTGCTGCGTCACCGCGGACCTTCCGGCCCTGGCCGCAGAGATGGCAGCTTCGTTGACGATATTCGCCAGCTCAGCACCGGAGCATCCGCTGGTTGCGCGTGCAATCTGGTTGTAATCAATACCGAATTCTGTCTTGACCGCCTTCGCGTGGACCCGCAGAATGGCCTCACGTCCGGCCAGGTCAGGCAGTTCCACCGGGATGCGGCGGTCAAACCGGCCCGGACGCAGGAGTGCCTTATCCAGGATTTCAGGACGGTTGGTTGCAGCCAGGATGACAACACCCTTACCTGCATCAAATCCGTCCATTTCCGTCAGCAGCTGGTTGAGTGTCTGCTCGCGCTCGTCATTGCCGGCAAACCCGGTGGCATCGCGCTTCTTACCGATGGCATCTACCTCATCAATAAAGACAATACACGGCGCCTTTTCGCCTGCCTGCTTGAACAGGTCACGGACACGGGCCGCGCCCATGCCGACGAACATCTCAACGAACTCAGAACCTGAAATGGAGAAGAATGGCACCTTTGCCTCGCCTGCAACGGCTTTGGCAAGAAGCGTTTTACCGGTTCCCGGAGGGCCTACAAGCAATGCGCCCTTGGGCAGGCGGGCACCGATATCGCGGTATTTCTGCGGATTATGCAGGAAATCCACAATTTCCTTGAGTGCCTCCTTGGCCTCATCCTCACCTGCTACATCCTCAAATGTCTTCCCGGTCTGCGCCTCCACATAGATCTTGGCATTGGATTTGCCGAATGACATGGCGTTGCCGCCAAGCTTGTCGCCGATCCGCCTGAACATGAACATGCCAATCGCATAGAAGATAACAAGCGGCAGCACCCAGCTGAGCAGGAACGAGAGTATCGGGGACATCTCCTCCGGAACCACCTGGTCAAAGGACACCCCGGCACTGGTCAGCCGGTCAACAAGCTTGTCGTCTGAAAGAACACGATTGGTCGTGTAGTAGGTTACCTTATTATCCGTTGTCAGCTTAATCGCCGCAGTTTCAACCGGCGTAAACGCAATGGTCGTATCATTGATCTGCACGGACTTGATTTCACCGTTCTCGAGCATCTCAATGAATTCCGAGTACTGCACTTTCCTCACGCTGTAACGCTCGATCTGCGGGAACAGCAATGCGTTGAGCAGCATAACCACAACCAGAGCAATAATATAATATATAATAAGTGGTTTATTTGGATTCTTTTTTTCGTGCATGATTTTCCCTTTCCGAAGCAGTTTGCTTCCCTAACTGTGGGTGATGCTAATCATAATCCGCCCATCCGGAAAAGTCAATCCACAACGGTTCAATCGTCCGGAATTGCGACCAAAATGTCGGCAATGTGCTACCCTATATTGCATAATTACGCACAGCCAGATCGGCTGTGCGTAATTTATCATATGAAATTACTCAGCATCGGTGAGCGGATTCTCCGCTTCTTCCTCAACAACCGGTGCTT
>JAFSZW010000142.1 GCA_017458865.1 Clostridia bacterium | reverse complement strand
TTAAAAACTATTTCAATATATAACGAACGAGTCGAAAAACATATCGGAATATGACATTGTGAGCAAAAAAACTCCGGTTCATTGAACCGGAGTATACACAAAACCATGAAGGTGATACCGTTGAAATGACGATAACCCAGAGTAAATATACTATCAAGATGATTTGAGCCGAAGTACCCTGGCAGAGCAGAAATCGTTCAAATAATTATTTCTTGGGCTCCAAATGGGATATCCTCATCCGGTATTCAGCGTAATTTAAGGCCACTTTCAGAATACTGGTAAAACATGACAAGATATGATATAATGTGATCAGATTTTCGAAAGGAGTTTCGATCATGAAAAAACGTATCGTTTTACTGTGCCTGACACTTGCGCTTCTTCTGTGCGCAGGGAATGCGCTTGCGCTTGTAAAGCATACCTGCGGACGGAGTGACTGCATCTGCTTTATTCAGTATGGTGACAAGGGACTGGCTGTCAGCGGCATTATAGATGCGCTGTACAAGGAAGGATTTCTTGCCTCGGATGTCGGCTCTATCTTTACCCAGGATGTCGAACAGGCGGTAAAGGCGTTCCAGAAATCTCATAAACTGACGCAGGACGGCAAGATGACCGACAACACAATGACGTGGCTGCTTTGGGGTATGAGTGTCACAAACGTGGATAAGAAGTATCCAAACTCAGACGGACAGGAAGTCTGGGTATCTACCGATGGCGGAACAAAGTTCCATTCCAATCCGACGTGCTCCAAGATGGCATACGCAAGGAAGCTTTCAGCCAGAAATGCGCAGGCGCTCGGATTTACGCCCTGCAGGAAGTGCTGGTCTTACTGAGCACCGGCGTATCTGCATGTCAAGGACGCATGAGAGTGAAAGATGCGCCCATAAAATGGAATCACGAGCCGGCAGCCGATGGGCTGCCGGTCTTATTTTACGAAAGGAATACAGTCAGGCAGATCAAAGCCATTTTTATGTGCACAGGCCATGTAAATATGGTATAATGCCTCCTGCTGTGCTGCCGGTTTTTGAAACGACCGGGGCATGGATTACTAATGATATGAGCATAAGGGACGATTCGGGAAGGAACGCCAGCGAATGAAGCGAATACTCTTTTTTGATCTGGACGGCACACTCTGGGACCATGATGAACAGATACCGGCAGGCACGTGTGAGGCGATTCAACAGGCGCGTGCAAACGGGCATGAGGTCTGGATTAATACCGGACGGGGAAGGGCGTTTGTGGATCAGCCGCAGCTGTTTGATCTCGGAATAGACGGCGCTGTGACGGGAGCTGGTACCATGATTGAGGCAAGGCGTCCCGGACAGGCACAACTGTCCGCTGACTGGCGGGAAAACCGGCTCTGTCAGTATGAGGAAATCCCCATGGATCTGGCCATTGAGACAATTGACTGGCTCAAAAGTCACCGGATCTATTTTATCCTGGAGGGACGGGATTACCAGTACTGCGATGTTGAAACATTCGGGGATGACCCCTTTATCAGACGCGTTTCCCAGAAGATGGGGGACCGGCTGCTCCCGGTTACGGGAAATGAGGGAAAATGGTCATTCGTCAAATTCTCCTGTGAGTTCAAGGACGTGATTCGACAGGATGAGGCACTTGAGTGGCTGCGCAGCCAGTATGAAGTGTTTGTGCACAACGAGCGAGTCATGGAGTTTGTCCCGATGGGCCATACAAAGGGGTCCGGTGTGCTGGCCGTATGCCGCACGCTGGGCATTTCGCCCGATGATGCCGTGGCCGTTGGGGACAGCAGGAATGATCTTGAAATGTTTGAGGCTGTCGGGACGGCGGTGGTGATGGGAAATGGCAGTGATATTGCGAAAAAGCACGCAGATATGATCACGCTGCCGCAGGATCAGGACGGGGTGCGCGAGGCACTGACTGCCCTTAAGATTATCTGAACATATGTTCTCCGTGAGCGGAGAATTTGTGGAATTATTTATGTGGGAGGAAACTGAGTTGACTCATTTTGATGAAGCTTATACGCTGGAGGCCTTTAAGTCATTGCTTGCGATTGACAGTACGACCGGTCAGTTCCGTGAGGTTCAGGACTGGACTGTGGCTGAGGTGGAACGCCTTGGCTATAAGGCTCAGGTGACGCACAAGGGTGGCGTCATTGTGGATCTGGGCGGGGAGGGTAACCCGCTGGTGATCACCGCGCATCTGGATGATATCGGCCTCATGGTTCGCAAGGTCAACAAGGATGGCACGCTGAATGTGTGCAATGTCGGCGGACTGTACCCGTTCTACTGCGTCACGGAGAACGTGCGCGTTTATACGGGAGAGGGCAAGGTCTATACAGGCACTGTCTGCCGTACGCCGAACTCCGTGCATGTGACGGAGGAAGAGCTGCGCGGGACGCAGGGTGATTTCCGTTCCAATGTCTGCATCGTGCTGGATATGCCGGTGCATACGGCAGAGGAGACCCGCGCGCTGGGCATTGAGACCGGCGACATGGTTGCGCTTGAACCGCGGTTTACCATGAGCAACGGCTATATCAAGAGCCGCTTTGTGGACGACAAGGCCTGCGTGGCGGTGCTGCTCAATGTCATGAAGACATTGCGGGAACAGAACCTTACGCCGTCACGCAAGGTATATGCGTACTTTGCCTGCTATGAGGAGATTGGTCACGGCACAACCTATCTGCCGGCGGATACCAGGGATATCCTTTCACTTGACATTGCGCCGACCGGACCGGACCAGAATTCCGAGGAGCACCTGGTCTCCATCTTCTGCAAGGACAGCCGCTTCCCCTATCACTATGAGATGACGGCAGAACTGCGCGCTGCAGCCAAAAATGCGGACGTCAAGTATGTCATGGACGTCTTTACGCCACACTACGGCACGGATGGTGACGCCTCTGTCACGGCAGGCTACGACATCCGTCATGCGGCAATCGGCCCCGGCACATCCAACAGCCATGGCTATGAGCGGACGCATATCGACGGTCTCAGGAACACATATGCGCTGACAATGGCCTATATGATGGCCTGATTTTGCAAATTTGCAGGATGATTCCTGTAAAAATGCAAAAACTGCACGTTTTGAACGTTGACACGATATGAAAAAAGTGTTTTAATATCGTCGGGTTTCATAAGAATTTCGGTGCTTATGGAATCCGAATGATTCAAGGAGGTTCTACCATGAAAAAATTGCTGGTTCTGGTTGTCGCACTTGTAATGGTATTTGCCGTTGCCTGTGCTGTTGCCGATGGTGCGAAGGTACTGCATTTCGGCGAAATCAACCCGAAGGTTGGCTACGATCCGCAGACCAACACGAACTCCCGTGCCACCACGATTGAAGAGTGCGTGGTTGAGGGACTGTACTTCTGGAATGACCAGAATGAAGAGATCCCAGTCCTCGCAGAGGATTTCCCGGAGATCTCCGAGGATGGCCTGACCTATACGTTCAAGCTCCGCAAGGGTGTATATTTCTCCAATGGCACTGAACTGACTTCAAAGGATGTCAAGTACACCTTTGAGCGGATGTTCACCCCTGCCACCGGCGCGCTGAGCACATACATGTACAACATGATCGCAGGCGCTAAGGAAATGCTGGCCGGCGAGGCGACTGAGCTGTCCGGATTCGAGGCGGTCGATGACTACACCTTCAAGTTCACCCTGACCCAGCCCTTCTCCTGCTTCACCAAGAACCTTGGCATCATCTATGCCGCCATCTTCCCGCAGGATGCCTGCGAGGCTGCCGGCGATGACTGGGGCATTGGCACACTGGTTGGCACCGGTCCCTATGTACTGGGCGACCATGACAACAGCTCCGTTACCCTCACCAAGAATGCCAACTACTGGGGCAGCGAACCGCACTTTGATGAGATCATCGTGACCCTGTTCGACGATGAGAACACCAAGCTGATGGCCTTCGAAAACGGCGATCTGGATCTGTGCCAGGTTCCGACCGATCTGTACCTGCAGTATCAGGGCACCGAGACTGCAGAGAAGTTCCACAAGTACTATCCGCTGGGCACCGTGTTCCTCAGCATCAACCTGTCTGATGAGTTCGACGGACAGCCGAACCCGCTGGCTGATGTCCGCGTCCGTGAGGCGATCTCCATGGCGATTGACCGTGAGACCCTCGTTGAGTTCATCGACAATGGCCTCGGCACTGTCGCGACCAGCACTGTCAACCCCGCTCAGCTTGGCTTCGTTGCCCGCGATGCTTATCCGTTTGATCCGGACGGCGCAAAGGCTCTGCTGGCTGAGGCCGGATATCCGGACGGCGTAACCTTCACCGCCCACATCCGTTCCACCGATCAGCCGGATATGGTTCAGATCCAGAGCGATCTGGCTCAGGCCGGCATCAACATGAAGCTTGAACTGGTTGACGCTGCCACCTGGACCAGTCTGCGCAATGCGGGCAATGTTCAGTGCGAGTGGATGGGCTGGTTCCCGCTCTATGCTGACCCTGACAACAACATCTATTCCTATTTCCATTCCTCCAACGCGCCCGGAAAGTCCGTATTCTACAACAATCCGGAGTTTGACGCGCTGATGGATGCCGCCCGTCTTTCCACCGATGACGCAGAGCGTGCAAAGCTGTATGAGCAGGCTGATGAGCTCATGTCCCGCAAGGACTATGCCTGCATCCCGCTCTACTATCCGAACTATGTTTTCGCCGCTCAGGACTACATCACCAACTTCACCGTCGGCAACCTGATTTATCAGATCTGCTACGATGTGGACTTCAATATGGATCTCTACAACGCGAAATAATGCGGTGATCGGCGGCTCCGGTTTTCGTGAAAGGAAGCCGGAGCTGCTTTTTATTTCAACCTGTTCCCATGCGGGAAGCGGCGCCCCGGATTGGCTCAGCGGGTGGCATAATGAACGTGCTGGCCGCATATTCATCCGGTCAAACGGATGGCAATGGGCCCTGGCGGGCGCCCCGGATTTCCGTACATCTGACGATCATTCTGAAAATCCATCAAACTGAAAAAGAGGGGTTTCCTCATGTCGCGTTATCTTGTCGGACGGGTCATACAGGCCGTAGGTGTTGTATTGGCCATCTCTCTCATTACCTTCTTTATCCTCAACGTCATTCCCGGAGACCCGGTGGAACTGATGATGGGCGAATTTGCCACACCGGAGGCCATTGCCCAG
>JAFSZW010000141.1 GCA_017458865.1 Clostridia bacterium | reverse complement strand
TGCTGTCTTTGCTCTCCGTTGCATAGACGATCCTGCCCTGCTCAATATTATCGAACAGCGTTCCGGAGGTGGAAGCGGATTCGCGCACACGGATACGGGTCAGTGTCAGACCATATACATTGCTGTAACTTGCCGCAAAGGCTGCTGAGGACAGCAGGACAAGGACGAGCAGCAGTGACATCATAATTGAGAATTTTCTGAGGGTGTTAATCACAGGTTTCAGCACCTTTCATAACGTGTTAATGACGCTATTGTAAACAATTATGGCCATTTTCGCAAGGGAATCAGCAGCCGGAAAGGCCGTCGGAAAAGGCGGTCTGAACATGGTTTTTGGGACAAAATGCACCGCATGTAGTGTTGACGTTTTTGGTAAGTCGCAAGATGCAGTAAAGTTGAGCTACGAAAAATTTTTCTCGAAATATAAAAAAAAGAGCGATGACAGAGATACGAAAGCGGTGGGTGTGTCCGAACCGAGTCTTGTCAAATATACGACAAGGGCCGCTGTGCTGCGGCCTTTATTGTATGAAATTCGACTATTCTTCGCCAAGCATGTACATGCCGTCCGGTGTCAGAAGAAGATCGTCATAGAGATTAAGCGTGCAGAGCAGCGATCCGTCTGCGGCGTCAAACCGGCAGACGGTGAAACCACCGGTGACGCTGAGCGCATTGTCCTTGCGTATAATGGTTCCGTTTAGCATAAGGTCCCGGATGGATGACTCCTCATCGGGGGTGAGGACGTGTTCAAGGAGACCTTCCTCACAGTCGGCGTCATATGCGTGGATGGAGGCGCTTCGGACGTCTGCTTCCGTGACGCCAAAGTAAGACAGCAGCGAAACTGGCGTAAACCCCGCCGGTCCCATACCGGATGTATGATAGTAGCTCTGAACATTCCGGAAGATCATCCGGGCAACCCAGTACAGCGTCTGTGCGTTCGGGTCGGTATTCTCAAACGCGTCATCCCCGGACATGCCGAGCAGGATGAATTCATGTACGCCGTTATTGCTGCGCACGGCATAGGTCGTTTCCGTGCCGGCATCACAGGCAGCCGGATGGGATGCAGTGTCCTGATCCTCCACTGCGGCAATGAGGCTTTTGATGGACATAAGGTCATCCCGGCTGAGCGTGCCCAGATGGATGAGGTCGTCCCTGTTTTCGAGGTATTGGATCTGCTCATCCAGGATGTACGGCCATTTGAGCACAGCATTGTGCCCTTCAAGGGTAAAAACCTGTCCCTGACTGTCAATGAAGCCGATCTGGACACTGTCGCCCCAGCCGGCCTGGCAGTAGTCGGTGTAAAGGATGATGTTATCCGGCCTGAGATCAGGGATTGCCTGAGCGGCTGCCAGGGAAAGCGGCAGGAGGCAGATGAGCAAAATGAGAATGAGGCGCAGCGCTTTCATGATGAGACCTCCCTGCTGTTGTTTTGTGGATGTGTCCTGATGAATAGACGCACGGGACACGGGAACTGTTCCCTGAATGACGCGGATTCATGTCTTTTTCAGCATTCATTGCAGAATCTGAAAAGCCCATTCCCCATCATCCGGGGAATGGACAGGTCAGTTTCAGCAGGTTTTCGTAATCTGGCCGAGGGGATGCGCCTCTATGGAGACGGCAATCGGGGCGTCTGCGGCAAAGGAGATACCGTCTGCACTGAGCGGCGTCGGGATCAGAGAGGTGACAACCCGTTCACCATCATTAATGAACAGCTCCACGCTTTCTCTGTCGAGCAGGAGGCGAAGGGTAAGGACCCCGTTCTGAACTTCCGCGCGCACATGCCGTGTGTGGACGATATCCCGGTGGGAACCGCCGCGGCTGCGGTCAAAGACAAGTTCACCGCGTGCCAGGTCCGCGCGGATTTCAATGGCATGGGAGCTGTCCTTTGCAACATGCAGAATGAAACGTCGGCACGCAGAGCCATTCGCGTTCAGGACAACGGTCATATCCAGCATCCGGCCAGAGATGCCTTCAATCGTGGTTTCCGTGTGGACAGTGACATGGTCATGCCGGATGGTGCCCTTCCACATTTGCTCGATTTCGCGAATCGGGCGCTGCATGAGACGGCCGTCCCGGATGAACAGTTCCCGCGGCATGGACATCTGGGCGTACCAGGGATGGCGGCGCGGCGCTTCTTTGCAGGTCTCCCAGTTGTCCATCCACCCGATCATGATGCGGCGGCCATCCGGCGAGAGGACGGTCTGAGGGGCATAGAAGTTGAGACCAAAGTCAATGGGCTGTACGGACTGCCGTGTAAAGGCGCAGCGGGCTTCGTCATAGTCGCCAAGCAGGGCAACAGTGCCGTAGCCAGCATGGAATTCCTCACGGGCGTGCATTTCCTGGGGGCTGACGATGAGGACCTGCTTGCCATCCAGCTTAAAAAAGTCCGGGCATTCCCACATCATGCCGTATTCACAGCAGCTTGAATCAATCTCGCCGATGTACTGCCAGTCAAGGCCGTCTCTCGATTTGAGCAGCAGAATGGTGCCCTGCCGGTCTTTGTGGCGGTTGCCGACAACCATGCAGTAAGTGCCGGTGCTGTCCAGCCAGACCTTCGGATCGCGAAAGTCGAATTCGCTGAATCCATCCGGCAACTGGTTGTACGTGATGACGGGATTTCGTGTGCTTTTCACAAAGTCGGTTCCATCACCAGTGGCAATGCACTGAGCCTGTGTTTCACGGCGGAACGTTCCGGCAGGCTGTACGCCGGTGTAGGCAAGCATCAGGCGCCCGTCCGGCAGGGGAACGGCACTGCCAGAGAAGCAGCCGCCGGCATCCGCCTCTGTATCCGGTGCCAGTGCGCAGGGCAAAAAGGTCCACTGCAGCAGGTCCCTGCTGACTGCGTGTCCCCAGTGCATGGGCCCCCAGTAGGTGGAATAGGGATGATACTGATAGAACATGTGATACTGACCCTGGTAATAACAAAAACCGTTGGGATCATTCATCCAGCCGACAAGCGGGGTCAGGTGGAAAAGCGGGCGCTCTTCGGCTGAGAGGCGGACAGCCTGCTCCCGCTCATAGGTACGTGCGCGGTGAAGCGGTGTAGGAATGTTGCTCATAATGTCCTCCTGGGTGATTTTGAAATATAGGCGGTCTTATTGTACCATAAAAAAGGCTGCCAACAAGCTGATGCCGCTGCAAAATTTGGGAATCCCCGATTTGGCGCGTTTCCCCTGAATCCGCTTCGATTGTGAAAAGCCACAGGCATGGGATGTGCGGCCAATACATGGGCAGATCACGCATCCCCGGGGTCATTGCAGAAAGAGAGATAACAATGAATAACATTACAGGATTGTTATCCTGTGGCACCCTCCTCCATGGAGGTGCCTGCATGACAAAATGGGAAAAAGTGTATCTTGACCACCGGCATTTATCATGCTACTATTTGTTTATACGGAATGAAATGGAGCAGTGTATATGGTAGGAAGAGAACGCAATGGTCCGACAATGGCAGACGTGGCCAAAAAGGCAGGCGTTGCGCTTGGCACTGTTTCCCGGGTAATCAACGGGGAGCAGGTCGGAGAGGCGTACAGGGAAAAGGTCATGGAAGCGATTAAGGCGCTCGGCTACCGCTACAACAACAGCGGGCGGGCCCTCCGGACAAACCGTACGAATACCATCGCCCTGATCATTCCCAATACGATTAACCCGTACTTTGGCCTGCTTGCCCATCACATCAATATTGCGCTCGAGAAAAGAAACTACAAGATGATGCTCTGTTTCACCGAGTATGACCGTGACCGCGAGACGGAATTCCTGCAAATGGCTCAGGAGAATATGGTGGACGGCATCATCGCGCTGACCTATAATCCTGATCTGGTGATCCCGGAGAGCATCCCGTTTGTGACTATAGACCGGTTCTTTTCTGTGAAAGTGCCGTGCGTCTCATCTGATAACTACGGCGGCGGCGTGATGGCAGCCAGAAAACTGCGGGAACTGGGCTGCACAAATCTGGCGTTTATGCGCACTGCGTCCATTCTGATCAACGAGCCCAGCAAACGGATGGACGGGTTTGCGGCGGCGTGCAGGGAAATGCATATTCCGTATGAGGTTATCGCGCTGGATGAAAAGCAGCCGTATTCGGAATTTGAATCGTTTCTGTCAAAGCATTTTAAAGACGGAAAGCTCGCATTTGACGGACTTTTCATTGGCACGGACTCGCTTGCCTGGGAGATTATCAAGACACTCAAGCAGATGGGTGTCCGGGTACCGGAGGATGTGCAGGTCATCGGGTTCGACGGGATTCGGATGTTCGGCGATCAGGAATACATTGTATCGACTATTGTGCAGCCGGTCCCGGCACTTGCCAGAGCCAGCGTGAACATGATCCTTTCAGATGACCCGACAGACAGACCGTCCCTGATGTGTCTGCCTGTAACCTATGTAAGTGCGGGAACGACGCGCGATTAGCCCGCCCCGGCAGATGTCCGGTGTGCCTGCCTGTGACCTGGGAATGTGCTAAAACAGGTTTTGATCCGATATGAACCGGACGGGGACGGACCAGTCCTCCCTGTTGCCGGAATGAGGCGGCAGATGCTGCCTGACCAGCCATATGATTAAATGAGGAGGAGAAACAAAGATGTATGATGTTGTGGCCCTGGGCGAACTGCTCATTGATTTTGCGCCGAAGTCGGTGAATGAGGAAGGGTATCCCACACTGGAGGCCAATCCTGGCGGTGCACCGGGAAACTTCCTGGCAGCGCTTAACAAGTATGGCTGTTCCACTGCCATGATCGGCAAGGTCGGCAACGATATGTTCGGCCGCCTGCTGCTGGGGACGCTAAGGAAAGCCGGAATTGAGACAAAAGGCATCGTTGTGGATCCCGATGTATTTACAACGCTGGCGTTTGTTTCTCTTGATGCCAGCGGGAACAGGGACTTCAGTTTTGCCAGAAAGCCCGGCGCGGATACACGCCTGCACTGGGAAGAGGTGAACGAGGAGCTGCTTGCCGGTGCGCGCGTTTTCCATTTCGGCACGCTTTCTCTGACCAATGAGCCGGTTGCCTTTGCAACGCGACGTGCGATTGAGACAGCAAAATTCAATGGCCGCCTGATCAGCCTTGATCCAAATCTCCGCAAGCCGCTGTGGCATGATGAAAATGCGGCAAAGGAGGCTATTGAGTGGAGCCTTAAGCAGGCAGACATCGTCAAGATCAGCGATGAGGAGATTGAATTCCTGTGGGGCATTTCCCCGGAGGAAGGCGCACAGAAACTGCTTAATGAGTACGGCGTATCGCTGGTGTATGCCACGCTTGGCCCGAAGGGATGCCATGCGGCGACCAGGAATTGCAGGGTGACGGTAGACAGCCCGTCCGGCATTCATGTGGTCGATACGACCGGTGCAGGCGATATTTTCGGCGGCAGTGCCATGAGTCAGTTCCTTGCCTGCGGCAAGGCACCGGATGAGCTGACAGAGGCGGACCTGACGGCGATTGTGCGTTTTGCCTGCACAGCAGCCAGCCTGTCAACGCAGAAACATGGAGGGATTACCAGTGTTCCATCAAAAGAAGATGTGCTGGCTAAAATTGGATAATTCTGAGGGTGCCTCGCCGATGGCGGGCACCTTTTGAAATTTGATCTGCAGCAGATTGCCGGTTGATGGGATCTGCAGGATTTATCGTGCTGAGAGATAATAAAAACGGCTGCAGATGCAGCCGTTTTCAGGTTCCGCCTGAAGGATGGCGGTTATGCGATGACCTTGATCCAGCCAGCGGGCGCTTCGAGGCGGCCCATCTGGATACCGGTCAGGGTGTCATAGAGTTTGGTGAGGACAGGTCCCATCTTTTCCATGCCGGACGGGAATGCGATTTCCTCGCCATGGTCGTCGATCCGGCCAACAGGCGAGATGACGGCTGCCGTGCCGCAGAGGCCGCACTCAGTGAATGCGCCGCCCTTGACTTCGCTCAGGGCAACCTCGCGCTCGTTGACCTTGAGGCCCAGGTAGGTCTTCGCAACGTCGACCAGAGAGCGGCGGGTGATGGACGGCAGGATGGAGCTTGATTTCGGGATGACCAGGTTGCCGTCGTGATCTACGAAGATGATATTGGCGCCGCCGGTTTCCTCGATCTTGGTCCGTGTGCCTGGATCCAGGTAGATGTTCTCGGCAAAGCCCTTGTTGTGTGCATCCACGATGGCATGCAGACTCATGGCATAGTTGAGGCCGGCCTTGATGTGTCCGGTGCCGCGGGGGGCAGCACGGTCAAAATCGGAGATGCGGACGGAGATCGGCTTGGCGCCGCCCTTGAAATACGGGCCGACCGGCGTGCAGAAGATGCGGAACATATACTCATCCGCCGGCTTGACGCCGATGACCGGTGAGATGCCGAACATATAGGGACGGATGTACAGGGTGGCGCCGGAACCATACGGCGGGACCCAGTCGAGGTTGCCGCGGACGGTCTCAACGACGGCGTCAATAAAGCGATCCTGCGGGAACGGCGGCATCTCAAGATACTGTGCGCCCTCATACATCCGGGCAGCGTTCAGGTCGGGGCGGAAGGCGACAACATGGCCGTCCTCGGTCCGGTAGGCCTTGAGGCCTTCAAAGACGGACTGGGAGTACTGCAGAACTCCGGCATCCTCACTCATGGTGATCATGGGATCATCGGTCAGGTGACCTTCGTCCCATTTGCCGTCTTTGTAATATGCAACAAAACGCTTGTCAGTGACGTGGTAGGCAAATCCAAGATTTCCCCAGTCCAGTTCTTTTGTGCTCATGATAGTTTCCTCCCGGCGCAGACCCGAAGATTCTGTTATGGGGCAGCGCTTTTTATCGTGGTGTATTGTAGCGCAAATTTCCAATACAATCAAGACTTATTGCTTTTTTCTACCCCTTCCTTTATAATGGCAAACGGTGAAATCTGGGCTGAACAGAGGGTTTTCCCGCAGAACAGATGATGCCTGCAGGGCATCCGGTTCCGGGATGTAAAGGCCAGAGGATAAAGCAAAAAGGACAGACAGATATATGGAAAAGAAAAATCAGGCGGTTGTAACCGTTATCGGCAAGGATACCATCGGCATTATCGCCAGGGTCAGCGCAGTACTGGCGCAGCATGATGCAAACATTCTGGATATTTCCCAGACGGTTCTTTCCGGCATATTCAATATGATCATGATTGTGGACATTTCGCTCTCCGAATTTGCCAGGCTCTCAGAGGCGCTCAGCGCCCTCGGCGGTGAACTCGGACTTGAGATCCGCATCCAGCGCAGTGAAATCTTCGATGCCATGCATCGGATCTGAGTACGCTGTGCGGCCTGGCCGCGGATGAGGAGAGAAGGGAGATAATACATGATCAATACATCCGAAATTCTTCAGACGGTGCACATGATTACCGAGGAGAAGCTGGATATACGCACCATCACCATGGGCATTTCACTCTACAGCTGCATTCATCCGGACCCGCAGGAGCTCTACCGGCGGATCTATGACCGGATCACGCGGCAGGCTGAGCACCTGGTGGCAGTGGGCGAAGCGCTTGAATGCGAATTTGGCATTCCCATTGTCAATAAGCGGATTTCCGTTTCGCCGGCATCCATGATATCGGCCGCCTGCGGGGATCCCATTCCGGTGGCCCGCGCCATGGATGATGCGGCAAAGACAACGGGCGTCAACTTCATTGGCGGCTATACGGCGCTTGTGCAGAAGGGGCTGACCGAGGCGGACAGACGCCTCATCGCATCTTTGCCTGAGGCACTTTCGACGACGGAGCGCGTCTGTGCATCTGTCAATGTGGCCAGTACCCGCGCGGGCATAGATATGGATGCGGTGCGGCTGTGTGGCGATGCAATCAAGGAGATCGCCGAGCGGACAAGGGATACGGATGCCTCAGGCTGCATGAAACTGGTGGTTTTCGCCAATGCGGTTGAGGACAATCCGTTCATGGCCGGTGCCTTCCATGGGCCCGGTGAAGGGGAAAGCTGCATCAATGTGGGCATTTCGGGCCCCGGCGTCGTCAAGCGTGCGCTTGAAAAAGAGGCAAAGGACGCGCCGTTTGATGTGGTGGCAGAAACCATTAAGCGGACTGCGTTCAAGATTACCCGCGTCGGTCAGCTGATCGCCCGGGAGGCCAGCGGCCGGCTGGGCGTGCCGTTTGGCATTGTGGACCTGTCGCTCGCGCCGACACCGGCGATGGGTGACTCTGTTGCCCATATTCTTGAGGAGATGGGGCTTGAGGTGTGCGGCTGCGCCGGCACCACAGCAGCCCTGGCGCTGCTCAATGATGCCGTCAAGAAGGGCGGCGTCATGGCCTCCTCACAGGTTGGCGGTCTGTCCGGCGCATTTATCCCTGTGTCCGAGGACATTGGGATGATCAACGCGGCCAGGAGCGGCGCACTTTGTATTGAGAAGCTGGAGGCCATGACCTGTGTCTGCTCGGTCGGCCTTGACATGATCGCGGTTCCCGGCAGCACGTCAGCGGCGACGCTGTCGGCCATCATCGCAGATGAGGCGGCCATTGGCATGGTCAACAGCAAGACAACGGCGGTTCGCCTGATTCCGGTTCCCGGCAAGGACGTCGGGGATGAGGTGGAGTTCGGCGGTCTGTTCGGACGCGCACCCATCATGCGGGTTTCGCCGTATTCCTCCGAGCGGTTCATTGCGCGGGGCGGACGCATTCCTGCACCGCTGCAGAGCCTCAAAAACTGAGGAATGAGTCTTGAAATTCTGGCAAATGAACTGCCGGATGCATGGGCGTACGGCCTGCGATAGAGGAGATTATTGAAATGGTGATGAACAGAAGTGAGGTAGATCCCTGGTTCACATGGGATCTGACCAGACTATATAAAACGGATGAGGACTGGGAGGCGGATTTTTCTCTGGTCCGGAAAATGGCGGAGGGATTATCAAAGCGTGCCGGTACGCTGGCAAACGGCAAAGAGGCGGTTCTTGAGACGCTTTCTGAGTACATGCAGATGAAGCAGCGCTTTGAAAAGCTCTATGTATATGCCATGATGCGCCAGAATGAGGACACGTCCGTGGCAAAGTATCAGGCAATGAATGACAGGAGCAACTCATTTGCCAGCGAGGTGATGACATCTGCATCGTTTCTGCTGCCTGAGCTGCTGTCCCTGCCGGACGGGACACTGGAGGGATACGAGCAGGATCCGGATTTCGCGGATTATTCCGTGTTCCTGCACAGCGCGCTGCGCGAAAAGGCGCATACACTCTCCCTTGAGGGCGAACGGCTCCTGGCCATGGCCGGGGACGCCATGATGACGGGTGATCAGGCATCTGAGATGCTGCGCACCCTTGACCTCAATCTGGGAACGACCAGAGATGAGAATGGAAAACAGGTTCCGCTTACGGATGCAGGCTTTGTGCTGTTCCTTGAAAGCGGTGACCGGACGGTCCGGCGCCTGGCATTTTCGAACATGATGCAGCGCTACGCTGCCATGGGGAACACCTTTGCTGCACTCTATGCCGGCCAGGTCAAAGCGGATATGTTCATGAGCCGGGCACGGATGTACGAGAGCTGCCGTGCAGCATCCCTGTACGGGGACGAGGTGCCGGAGTCCGTATATGACAGCCTTATTGAGGCAGTTCACGGGGGCATCGGCACGCTTAATGCGTATCTGCAGCTGCGGCAGACAAAGATCGGGGTAAAGCACCTGCACATGTATGACCTTTACTACGGGAATGAGCAGGGATTTGAGATCCAGCCGGACATTGAGGAAGCGTTCGAGATATTCCTCAAGGCTGTTACGCCCCTGGGACTTGACTATGTTGAGGCTGCCTCACATGCGCTGCCGGACCGCTGGATTGATGTGTACGAGAATAAGGGCAAGCGCAGCGGCGCTTATTCCTGCGGCAGTGCTTACGGCACGACGCCGTATGTGCTTCTTAACCACAAAAAGAATTACGATGGACTCTCCACGCTGTGCCATGAGATGGGCCACGCCATGCACAGCTACTATTCCAATGCCTCGCAGCCGTATCCGAAGGCGGATTATTCCATCTTTGTGGCGGAGGTTGCCTCGACGACCAATGAGATTCTGCTCAATGAGTATCTGAGGAAGGTATACAAAGACGACAAGGCAGCGCAGATCTCCCTGATCGGCTCCATGCTTGAGCATTTCCGGACAACGGTATTCCGCCAGACGCTGTTTGCCGAGTTTGAGATGAAGGCACATCAGCTGGCAGAGGCCGGTGAGAGCCTGACGCAGGAACTGCTGTCAAAGACGTATTATGACATTGTGAAGGCCTATTACGGCAAGGCAGTCGTGGTGGACAAATGTGTTGAGAGCGAGTGGATGCGCATTCCGCATTTCTACAGTCCGTTCTATGTCTACAAGTATGCGACCAGTTTCTGCGCGGCAACAGCACTGGCTGCCAATATCCTTTCCGGCGACAAGGACAGGATTGCGGCGTACCGGCGTTTCCTGACGCTTGGTGGCAGCATGCCGCCGATTGACGAACTGCGGATTGCCGGCGTGGACCTGTCTACACCGGAACCGGTCTGCCAGGCGCTGGATTATTTTGCGGAGCTGGTACTTGAGTACCAGGCACTGCTGGCATAAGACATGGATGGCGGGAAGATTCACGCGCTTGCGGAGCAGGTTGTCCGTGAGGATACGCTGGATGCCAAGGCGTTTATCATGGCTTTCGTCAGGATTATTCTGCATCTGGCCATTGCGGAGATCGTGACGGCTGTCCTGGTGTTCCTGACAGGCACGGGTGCGCTGAATGTGCTGTTCTACGCGTATGCGCTCTTGCAGGTCTTCAGGTTTCTCCAGCGCATCCTGGCCTCGGACAGGTATATCCTGATGCAGGATCGCCTGATTTTGCAGCGACGTCTGGGCGAGACAGTGACAAAAGAGGTCAGCGTACCTCTTGAAAAGGTGTCAGCCATCCGCGAGCACATCGCCGCTGAGCGACTTAAGGTTTCCTATGCGCATGTGGATATGTTTCTGCGCCAGACGG
>JAFSZW010000140.1 GCA_017458865.1 Clostridia bacterium | reverse complement strand
TTTGTGCACAATCGCTGGCTAGACGGGAATGCTCCGATGTTCACAGCCTTTCAGGATCGGATTGAAATCCTGTCAAGAGGGACTCTGCCTCCAAAGCAGACGCTGGAAGGTTTTTTTGCAGGAGAATCCGTTCCGGTGAATCAGGCATTATCAGATGTGTTCATCAAGCTTCATATAACGGAACACACCGGTCGGGGAGTACCGAGAATTACGGAAGCATACGGGAATGATGTGATTCGGTTTAACGAAAACAGCATTGTTGTGATGATTCCCTTTGAAAGACTGGGGCAGGAGGTCTACGGTGAGGGACAAGTCAATTCACCAGTCGGAGATGGAATTACCCAAGTCAACGAACAGATTCCCCCAGTCATTCCCCCAGTCGTGGCTGAAATTCCCCCAGTCATCCCCCCAGTCAGAAATGGGATTCTCACAGTCAAAGAGTCTGTTGAGGATAAGATACTGGCTTTCTGTGTGACTGCAAAGAACATCCTGGAAATTGCCGAGTATCTTGGATATAAAGACAAGAAAACCGTCAGGAAGTATCTGAACCCATTAATCGAGCGGGGCAGGATTGCCAGGACGATTCCGGATAAACCGAACAGCAGGCTACAGAAGTATGTGACGATACGATGAAAAAAATAAATAAGTAGGACAGGCCTGAACCACACAGATAATGACTGTATCTGGTCCATGGACAGCCACTTTTATATATCCTATCAAAGCTGACAATGTGTGGCAATATGCAATGAAGTCGAGGAGACTAAAGGCTCCCCGACTTCATATCAGTGTCAGGACTTCCGCATGGGCAAAATGGTACTGTAGCGATGGGTGTCAATGATAACCGTATTGTGTTTCAGAATGTACTCGATAATGGCATCTGCGACATCTGTCAGGATTTCCGTGATGACCGGCTGCTTGGGAAGCATCGAATAGCCTGCGGTTCCGCTGTGGCGGTAGCTGTTGATGCACAGAGAATAGCGGGCATCGGGATCAATGGGATGACCGTCGATGTCGATACGGGTGACGCGGGAACCTGCTGGTCGTGAAACATCTATGGTGTAGTCGATGCCGGAGAAGTAATCGTAGTTATAATGCTGGACCTTTGGCCGCATGAATTCATCCGAAAAGCCGATCGTCCCGTCCGGTTCAGGATCAAAGTACATGGCGGTACGCTCAATGTAGGATTTGAGATCGGCGCCGGAGATGGAAAGGACGAACAGCGTATTGGAGTAGATGTACGTGGAGACGATGTCCCGGATGGTAGGCGATGCGGTGAATCCCTTGTACTCATTGGGCAGCGCACAGGCGGATATCTGAGCACCGGATACGTCCAGCTGGACGGTGTTGATGAAATTGGCGACCAGGGAGTGATGAAGTGCAGCCTCCATATGAGGAACATATGGGAGTGGCTGATTAAGAAAGCCAGCAGGGGTATCCAGCCAGGCCTCTGTCTTGTCTGCAAGTGGCCTGAACATGTTCATGCCGGTTTCGCTCGGTGGACAGTTCGCCGGCAGGATTCGGCTGCTGAATGTCCGCTGACCGTCCTCCCTGATGAGCACATCAATTGCGCAGGCACCATCCGCCCGATAGGGTGGCTGAACGGTATAGGACTTACCGTAGGTAAAGCCGGCCTGAGCGATGTGCTGATGTCCGGTGAGGACAAGATCATAGCCGATGGACTCACAGATCTGGCAGGCCTGGTTTTCCGTCCCATCTGTCAGGCGGCGGTGTGTTTCGAAATCGCATTCATAGCCGCCATGATAAATGAGAATGGTGAAATCACACTGATCCCTGAGCTTGGCATACACATCTCTGGCACTTTCAAAGGCGTCCTCGATTTCAAGCTTCGCAGTGGTTTCCGGATGTTCCCAGACGCGCACATAGTGAGTGCAGACACCGGCAAGGCCGATGCGCAGCCCGTTTTCAAGCGTATGGATGGCATATGGTTTCAGGGGCAGACGGTGTGCCCGGTCCCGGATATTGGCCAGGAGACAGGTGGCCTGCAGCTGTCCGAGGTAGGTTTCAAGCTCCTCAAGGCCGTAATTGAAGTCATGATTGCCAAGGGTGATATACTGATATCCTGCCAGGTTCATGACTGCGGCGATTGGATGTGTGCCATATGGATTGGAACTCAGCTGATGCAGTTTCTCTGACTTGTCAAGACGGTGATAGAAGTTGGTGAGGGGACTGCCCTGCAGCGTGTCGCCACCGTCCAGAATCAGGGTATTTCCATCATGCGGGAACTCGGGAATCAGCCGGAACAGGCCGATTTCCCGGTATTCGGTATCGGCAAAATTGGTGGGATAGAGGTATCCGTGGGTATCAGAGGTAAAGCGAATATGGAACTGTTTATCCATGCAGGATCCTTTCAACAGAGAACAGGCCGGTAAAACCGGCCTGTTCGTTTTTTTACTGACCGCGAGCCAACTTCCTGCGAATGCGGGTTGAGAAGAACTCAATCACCAGCATGAGCAGAATCATGGCGAGGATGAATGAACCAACCATGGTCCAGCGGCGGGAGTTGATGCACTGAATCAGCGCGGCACCGATGCCGCCCGCACCGACAATACCGAGTGTCGTGGCATCCTTGATGTTGATGTCGAACCGGTAGATGATGGTGGAAATGAAGTTCGGGATAAGCTGGGGAATGATGCCGTAGCGAATCTTCTGGAAGCTCGTGCATCCGGAGGCATCCAGGGATTCAAGGATAGAGGTGTCCAGGTCATCAATGGCGGTGATGTACATTTTTGAGATCATGCCGATGGAGCAGATACTCTGGGTGACAACACCACAGAATGCGCCGGGACCGGTAACGCGGATCCATACAAGTGCCCATACGATGGAAGGCAGGGTACGGATGAGCAGGATGAGTGCGTTGAAAATGAATGCAACCGGTTTCGGCATGAGTTTATAGCTGGCCAGGAATGCGAATGGCAGGGCCAGAATGCCGCCTATGACAGTGCCCAGTATGGCAATGCATACCGTTTCCATGAGGAGATAGGGAACACCATCGGTTGCGGTTGTAAAGAGCATGCCAAAGCTGGGCTGGATCAGGCCGAAGAAGATGCCAGAGGCGACCTCGGAGCCCTTTGCGGTAACGCCTTTGTATTCTATGCTGGTTCCGGACCAGCCGAGCAGGATGGCAACAATGATGACGATGATAGTGTAGAGCCACCACATGCGCGGGCGGGACTCATACTTTTCAATAATGGTCTGACTGTATTGTGCTTTTTGCATGTTTCCCCCTCCTTAGCTCAGCTTGCTGCGCAGGAAGCGGCTGAGATTTTCAATGATGAAGACAGTGACAAACAGAGAGAGGAGAACAGTGCCGAGCCCGTTATAGTCACGCCAGCCGATGCGTTCATCAATGAGAATGCCGAGTCCACCGGCACCGACGTAACCGAGGATGGAGGCAGCCCGGATATTCATCTCAAAGCTGTATAGGCAGTGAGAGAGATATGTGGGTAGAATCTGGGGAAATACCGCACTCCAGAATGCCTGAAATTTATCTGCTCCGGTGGATTCCAGGGCCTCAAATGCACCCATATCCACGGTTTCAATAGACTCATACAGCATCTTTGAGACGACGCCAAAGGTAAAGACGATGATGGCAACTGTACCGGCAAAAGTACCCAGACCGAACACAAGTGCGCAGATTGATGCGATGACAAGCGTCGGAAGTGTGCGAATGATGTTCAGGATGACGCGGAGAATGCCCAGAAGTACTTTGTTGTGGTTGATATTTGCAGAAACAGCCACAGCAAACGGAAGCGCCAGGAGACAGCCAACAAATGAGCCCAGGATACTCATCTTAATGGTTTCAAAAAGTGGCGTCCATACCTTTGAAAAATAACTGGGGTCAGGCTTAAAGATCTGTCCCAGAATTTTGGTCAGCTGACTGCCCCGCCTGGCAATAATGCTGAGATCAAACCCCGTAACCCGGACGGAATAAACCAGGACCAGAACAATAATGGCGATCAGGAGCGGCGTTCTTGAACGCGGACGTGTGACAGTGTGGCCGTTTTCAAGCGTAATCAGTTCAGGCTTGAAAATACGGTCAAACAACGGCACAGGGACCGATGCGTTTTGTTTCATCGAACCCCTCCTTAGTTGCCGCCGGCCTGCGGAACGGCAGAACCGTTGTAGATACTGTCAAGAATCTCCTGCGTAACCTCGCTGGATGGACCGTCATAGACGATTTCGCCGGCACGGATGCCAACAACACGCTGTGCGTAGCCAAGGGCGAGGTCCACGTGGTGGATGTTGATGAGGATGGTAATGTTCATTTCCTCATTAATGCGCTTGAAATCCGCCATGACCTGGTGGGCAGTGACAGGGTCGAGTGCGGCAACCGGCTCATCTGCGAGGATGATGGACGGATTCTGATTGAGGGTTCTGGCAAGCGCAACACGCTGCTGCTGACCGCCGGAAAGCTGGTCACAGCGTGAGTATGCTTTGTCGAGAATGCCAACCTTGTCAAGCGCGGCAAGCGCATTCAGCTTCTGCTCTTTTGAGAAGATTCCGAACAGAATCTGGAAAAAGCTCATATCCGGCACCATGGAGGTCAGCACGTTTTTAATGGCTGTTGCTCTGGTTACCAGATTGAAGGACTGGAAGATCATGCCGATTTTCCGGCGAAACTTGCGCAGGGAAGCGCCGGAAAGCTTGGTGACATCAGTACCGTCCACGGTGAGCTCGCCCTCAGTGATGTCTATCATGCGGTTTATGGTACGAATCAGCGTGGATTTACCGGCGCCGGAGAGACCGATGATGGCGACAAATTCTCCCTGCTCAAATTTGAGATTGACATCTTTCAATCCCTTGGTGCCGTTTGGGTATGTTTTGGAGACATGCTTAAACTCGATCAAAAGAGACACATCCTTTATCTGTTATGGAACCGTCAGCGGATGAAGCCGGCCTGAGACGGGACTGGTGTTTTTGAAAAGAGCGGCTTCACAGGGAAGCCGCTTGGATGACTTGGGGGAATCTTATTTGACAACCTCCTGAGCAGCGCGGGCACCGTCATAATCGGCATCCACGGCCTTGGCGTATCCGGTGTGGCTGTAAACATCAAAGATGGCTTTGCCTTCTTCGGTGTTGATGATGTTGATCAGCGCATTCTGGATGGCCTCAATGAACTCAGGATTGTAAATTTCCGGCTTTGCCTCAGTGATGGCGACGGTATCATTGTAGATGCCCTTGGTTACGCCGATAACATTGAGCTCGTTCCAGATGGAATCCTCACGGCCCATGCCGGCTTTGCCAGTTTCATCAGCAGAGTTGGTTGGAATGGTCCAGGCCTTTTCGTAGTCGTTGCGGCCATCTGCGTAGCAGACGATAACGTCAACTGCCTCAGCAGCAGCCTGAGCGAAAGACTCGCCATAGCCGGAGAGCTGGGTTACATGAGAGAGATCGGAGATCTTCTTGCCGTAGTTGTCATACAGCCAGAGTGTCGGATAGATGTATCCGGCGGAGGAAGAGGTACCGAGGACAGCCCAGTTCGCAGCGTCGAGTTCATCCCAGGTCAGCATTTCGCCAGCGTTGACTTTCGCAGCAAGCTGCTTGCCGTACTCAGACGGGGTGGCATAGATCAGGGCACGATAGAAAGTAACCTGCGGACCATTTTTGAGGGTCTTGTTGGCCTCGCCGTTCCAGTCGGCCGGGATTTCACTGTCGTTGGACAGGCCGTTACGGGTGGCGGTCAGGATGACGTCAACCTCATCGCTGTAAAGGGCATAGGTGCCGCCCGGGAGCCAGCCGAGGTCAATGGTGCCGGCGGCGAGGGATTCGCCGGTAGCGTTGTAGTTGGTACCGACGGTGATAACGACTTCGCCGATATCATAGCCCTGATTGGCCATCTCAGCCTTTACGAGGTCGGGGAGGTTCTTGGTGCCGGTGATGATAACATCAGCATCCTTGGACGGGACAAACTGGAACTCAATCTTGTCGATGGCAATGTTATCAGCCAGAGCGCTGATGATGCCAAGGCAAAGGACAAGAGCCAGAACGAGAGTAAGAAGTTTCTTCATGGGAGCTCCTCCTATAAAGTCAGTTGGTTTTGTTTCTTTGAAACGACGTCAGTATAGCACAAAAACCGATGAATGAAAAGAAACAAACGGATAAAGTTCGTGTTTTCCCGGAAGATTGTCAGAATTGCACTGAGAATAGCATCAGTTGTGGACAAGACGAAACAAGCTTGTGTCGTTAACCTTTTCGGATGATGGAATAAAGACAAAATCTCGCAGGCTGTTCCTGCTGCATTCAGAGCTCACGCATACGATCGTGTATACTTTCTTTGGCATAGAGCTTTTCCATGAACAGAATTTTTGACGGAAAACAGTTCTGTTCGTATGGAACGTGGCACAATCTGTAATGGCCACTATTGCAGGCAAACGGGTAAAAATGATACAATGCGCAACAATCGGGTTATTTCCCGGCAGATGTCAGATTCAAGGATGGGAGAATATGGAAATATCGCAGTTTCTGCTTGAAAGACTCGGCCAGCAGTATTCACCGGATGATGTCTCCCGGATTATCAAGGGATATGAAGCGCGGAGACGGACCAGCCTGCGAATCAATCCGCTCCGTGCCGGAAACACGGATGTGCGGGCTGAACTCCGGGAAAATGGCATTTCTTTCGAGGAGATTGCCTGGTATCGGGATGCGCTGCTTCTTGATGCGGATATGGAACAGACGGTCCAGTCTCTTCCGATGTATGAGAGCGGCATGGTGTATCTGCAGAGCCTGTCATCCATGATTCCACCGCTTCTGCTGGGTGCAAAAGCAGGTGAGAATATCCTCGATATGGCTGCTGCACCCGGCGGGAAGACGACGCAGATTGCAGCACTGACCGGCAATCAGAGCATGATAACGGCATGTGAGCGGGATGCGGGGCGTGCAAAACGGCTTGAGTACAATCTGTCCAGACAGGGTGCGGGACGTGTAACGGTCATGACAAGGGATGCGCGGACAATGGAGGATTTTTTCCGGTTTGACCGCATTCTCCTGGATGCACCATGCAGCGGCAGCGGGACAGTCAGCGCAAGGTCGAAAGGTGTCTTTTCGGATAAGAACCTTCAGAAAACCACCAGACTGCAGCGGGAACTGCTGGATAAGGCGATCCATCTTGTCACTGCCGGTCACGAGATTGTTTACTCAACCTGCTCAGTGCTGAGAGAAGAGAATGAGGCAATTCTGGAGCCGTTCATTCGATCCGGCAAAGTTGGTATACTGCCGATAGATGAAAACCGCTTCGCCGGAATTCCCTGCTTGCTGGTGTCTGTTCCCGGCACGCTGTGCATTTGTCCGGATGACTGCTATGAAGGCTTTTTTGCGGCTCATTTGGTCAGGCGGTAACAGATAATGGCCGGATGAACGGGAAAGACAGTGCAGGTTATTTGCAGGATGCGCTCCGGCGGCCATGGAGATGCAGATGAAGCCGTTGCTGTTTGCAGCGAAGGGACAGCGAATGTGCCGTATACAGGCACCCTGCCTGAATTGATGAAATGGAGTGACAAAATGTCAAAGTTTGAGGAAGCCCGCAGAAAGATTCAAAGCGGTGGCAGGCTACTGTACAGAATTTGCTTTGTTGGCATGATTGCTGAGGCTGTGTTCTTTATAGCGCAGCTTGTTATTACAGGACTCGTATTTGTGAATAAAGAGGTAGCCTTAATGGTACATTTGAGGCTGAGGGACAATTTCCTGTTTAATGTACTGAGGAGTCTCTCGATTCTGGATGGCATGGAGCCAAAGTATCAGGCTGCCGTTGGATGCGGTGTTCTGCTGAGCTTTTACTTTACGGTCTTCATGATGCTCCGACTGTTTTCGGGACTTTTGAAGTTCTTTGCAGAGGGCGAACATCCTTTTGACAGTGATATGGCAAAGCGGATCCGCAATAACAGCTTTTACCTGCTCCTCTTCATCCTGTACAATCCGATACTGGGCATTGCAACGTTTTTACTGACACTCCTGTTTTCCTACATCATGGAGTATGGCGCATATATTCAGCAGAGAGCGGATGAGACGAACCGGATTCAGGAGGAAATGATCGTATCGTTTGCTGAGATTACGGAGAACAAATCCGGGCAGACAGGACAGCATATCAAGCGTGTGTCTGAATACTCACGTATTCTGGCGGAAACGCTTGGCATGAGCAGAGAGAAGGCTGATCAGCTGGGGATCGCGTCAACAATGCATGATGTTGGCAAACTTCTGATTCCCTCAGCCATTCTGGACAAGCCGGGCAAACTGACGGACGAGGAGTATGCGGAGATAAAGAAACATACAACATATGGCGGACAGTTGCTGCAGAATGTTGAGGGAGAGGAAATGGAACTCTCCCGGACAGTTGCGCTGCAGCATCATGAACGGTATGACGGCAACGGATATCCGGCAAAACTGAAGGGCGATGAAATCAGTCTGGAAGGCCGTATTGTGGCTGTTGCGGACGTGTATGATGCGCTGACCAGCAGGCGAAGCTATAAGGATGCCTGGAGTGAGGATACTGCATATCAGGAGATCCTCAAAGGCCGCGGAACACAGTTTGATCCCTCTGTAGTGGATGCGTTCGTGTCAGCACATGACAAAATCCTGCAGGTGAGGGCTCAAAACGCAGACTGACTCTTTTCTCTGTCGACATGCCATCTGGTTTCCTTTTCCCTGGCAAGAGGCACTGTCGTGGATTCAGTCAGGGTCTGAAACCGGTAAGACGGCGAGAGAGAAAAGCCGTCTGCAGCAGCGATAGGTGAATAATCAAACAGCCATGCAAAATGCATGGCTGTTTGATGTATTCCCGAGCTGAAAGCAGTTCAAACGGCCAGATCTGAACGGCTTTCAGAGTGGATTATTTCGAGTCAGCGTCAGTTCTTATCGTCCTCATCCGAATCATCCTTTTTCCGGCGGACCAGGAAGAAGATCACGATTGCAGCGAGAATGATCAGGAAGGCAATCGGGAGCCAGTTGAACATGGACTTTGTGTTCTCTGCCGGAGCAGGAGAAACAGTCTCTACAACAGCTGTTGTTGCCTCAACTGTCGGTGCTGCCGTCGGTTCAGCAGTCGGTGCCGCTGTGGGCTCTGCTGTTGGTTCGGGCGTCGGAGTCGGCGTCGGTTCCGGAGTCGGTTCCGGCGTAGGCGTTGGTGTAGGCGTCGGTGTTGGCGTCGGTGTTGGTGTCGGAGTCGGCGTCGGAGTCGGTGTTGGAGTCGGCGTCGGTGTTGGAGTCGGTGTTGGTGTCGGAGTCGGAGTCGGTGTTGGTGTCGGCGTCGGTGTTGGAGTCGGCGTCGGTGTTGGAGTCGGCGTCGGTGTTGGAGTCGGCGTCGGTGTTGGAGTCGGCGTTGGTGTCGGTGTCGGAGTCGGTGTTGGTTCCGGTGTCGGTGTGGGCGTAGGCGTCGGCTCAGGTGTCAGCGTCGGTGTTGGGGTCGGCTCAGGTGTCGGCGTCGGTGTCGGGGTCGGCTCCGGCGTAGGTGTCGGAGTTGGCGTCGGATGCGGCGTAGGTGTCGGAGTTG
>JAFSZW010000017.1 GCA_017458865.1 Clostridia bacterium | reverse complement strand
GATCAAAGTTCATTAGACCTTAACACTCCTTTTCATTTAGTCCACCGGTTAAGCGTGAACATTATAGCCTGTTTATGCTTAAAATGCAATGCCTGACGCTGTTTTGAGCCGTATTCAACAAAAGAAAATGACTGAAATCCTGTCCGGTCAGCCGGAAACATCAGATCTGGCTGATCGGATGGGGTCGGCATCAGAGACCTGCCAGTTTGCGGAGCTCATCCACTTTGTCCGTGTGCTCCCAGGGCAGATCCACATCTGTCCTGCCAAAGTGTCCAAATGCCGCTGTCTGACGGTAGATCGGCCTGCGGAGATCAAGCATCCGGATAATCCCGGAGGGCCGCAGATCAAACGTTTTCTGAACAATCTCAGCAAGCTTCTCATCCGGTATAATGCCAGTACCGTTTGTATCAACCAGCAGGGAGACCGGATGGGCAACGCCGATCGCGTACGCGACCTCTATCTCGCAGCGCTCAGCAAGTCCTGCTGCCACGATATTCTTGGCGACATAGCGGGCAGCATAGGCACCGCTCCTGTCCACCTTCGTCGGATCCTTGCCGCTGAAAGCACCGCCGCCATGGCGTGCGTAGCCGCCGTAAGTATCCACTATGATTTTGCGCCCTGTAAGGCCGGAATCGCCCATGGGGCCGCCGATCACAAACTTGCCTGTCGGATTGACCAGGATGCGCGTATTATCAAGCAGTTCCGCAGGAATGGCCTTCTTAATGACCTTTTCAATGATTTCCTCACGGATCATCTCATTGTCAATATCCGGTTCATGCTGCGTGGAAAGGACAATGGTATCCACACGCACCGGACGGTTGTCATCATACTCAACCGTCACCTGGCTCTTGCCGTCCGGGCGCAGCCATTTCATCTCACCGCTGTGGCGCGCCTCAGAAAGGCGGCGTGTCAGCCTGTGCGCCAGTGCAATGGGCATGGGCATCAGCTCAGGCGTCTCATTGCAGGCAAAGCCAAACATCATGCCCTGATCGCCCGCACCGATGTCGGTTTCACCGGATGCGCGCCCCTCAAGTGCTGCATTGACCCCCTGCGCAATATCCGGGCTCTGTTCATGCAGCGCGGTCATAACTGCACATGTGCTGCCGTCAAAGCCATATTTGGCCCGGTCATACCCGATTCCGCAGACGACCTCCCGGACAATATCATCCACCGGTACATATGCCGTCGTTGTAACCTCCCCCATCACCAGGACCATGCCCGTCGTCGTGCATGTCTCACAGGCAACATGCGCCATGGGGTCCTGCGCCAGAATGGCATCCAGAACAGCATCGCTGATCTGGTCACACATCTTGTCCGGATGTCCCTCAGTAACTGATTCAGATGTAAACAGTCTTCTCATTATTCCTCCTTCTTCCTGCCCGGACCTGCTGCACTGCAGTTTCAGTCAGGACAAATCACGCTGCAGATGAAAAAAACCGCCCGAACATTCGAGCGGCATAACGTCACAAGTTGCCGCCTCATCTGCCGGTTAAAAACCGTAGGATTTAGCACCGGATCCAGTCTCCGGTTGCCGGGCGTCATCGGGCCTATTCCCTCAGCCACTCTTAATAAGGCTTATAACGTTGCGTATTCTAGCAAAGCACTGACAGCTTGTCAATACATTATTCATTTTTCATCAGGCACGGTCACTCGCCCAGCTTCATTGCTGCTGCGAAACCTGCCGCAAATGTGACAACAGAGATAAGAATCACCGGAACCGTTGCGGTTGCAAAACCGGTCGCCATGAGAATCGCTACAGGAGATGCCAGGACAAGGCCAAGGATGACGCTGAACGTCTGCGCCGGGAACTTATCAAGCAGCACCTCAATCAGCTTGGCAATGGCAAAAATACCAAAGATTACGCCAAGGCCAAACGGCAGCAAGATGCCCACGCATGAGATAATCGCACCCATGTCCCTTGCTATCAGCGCATCAACCATGGCGCTGACAGTGCCGACAACGGGATTGTAATACCCCAGGAGCATCAGCATCATGGAGCCTGAAACACCGGGAATAACCATTGTCGCAGAGGCAATCACGCCCATCAGGAACAGGATGATGACAAGCCCCAGGTTCATGTTCATTGCCGCATCCGTGCCATTTCCCTTACCTAGGATCTGCAGGCCAACCACAAGGACAAAACCACAGATAAACGCAATGATGCTGACTTTACCGCCCTTTGATCCTCGAATCCGCTTCAGGATGATCGGCAGGCTGCCAAAGATCAGACCAATGAAAAGAAAGCTGGTCGGAAGCGGGAAATTGGCCAGGCAGTAGGTAATGACCTTCGCAAGACCAAGAATGCCCAGGATCATGCCAATGCCGTATGGCAGCAGTGTCATAATGCTGTTTTTCAGGGATTTGAACAGATTGTTGATGCATCCAATGATCTTATCATAGATACCCATTGAAACCATCATGGTTCCACCACTGACACCGGGAATGATATTGGCTACGCCAATAACAACACCACGAAGAATGTCCAGGATAAAATTCATACCTTCATCTGAGCGTGCGCCACACTGCCATGCAGCAGCAGGGGACACACCTTTTCTCCTTTTTGCAAGATAATACAGTATTTCAGGGCTTCCATGGACTGCACCGCAAATGAGGATTTGTCCACGGCTGCCTTGTTTCCGATTCTTGACAGGCCGGGCTTTGGAAGCAGCGTGGGCAGGTGCTGCAGCTTCGTCAATCGGCCTTGTCCGGCTCGTTTTCAGCTGGTGCATCTGTGCCGGCGCGATGCCTGGCGCGGTCCCGCAGGATGTTCTTCCCCAGCTCAACCAGTTCATCCGCATCAAACAGGACAATAGACCCAAGCGGTGCGATCAGGACATGCTCGATGGCACTGCGGTATACCCACAGCTTCTTGACCATGCTCTCAAGCATGATCGACTCATCATCCTCGCCGGCCATCAGGAACGCAATGTCATCCGTAAACTGCAAGTACAGCCTGAGAATGAGTTCTGCCGTTGACTGACGATCCGTCGCATAGAACTCGCCGCTGGCACATCCGGCCTCAATGACCTTTTCAATCAGAGGAAGCATTCCGCGAAGCTGCGCGTTTTTCATCTTCTCACGCATCAACGCGCCGTCCTCGCGGTAAGCCACGCCGATCAGCAGTCCGACAAAGCCCTCGCTGCCGGTCTTCCAGAGAGCCGATGAACCGAGAATCGCATTGAGACGCTCCGTGACACGCCTGTACTGTCTGGCGCCGATTTCAGATGCCGTTTCGCACATCTCCATCGTTCTCTGCTCACAGATGGCCTCAAGCAGCGAAAGTTTGCTGTCAAAGTGATGGTAGAACCCACCTTTTGAAAAATGCATCTCATCCAGAATGTCCTGGACGGAAGTCTTTTCGTATCCTTTCGTAGAGAACAGCCGTTCTGCCGTCTCTATGACCTCGTTTCGCCTTAAATCGCCTTTTTTCATCTGTTTCCCCTGTTCTGTACATTAATGCCCGCAAGGGAGTAAAGCGGGTTCAGTTCCATATAGGCAGGCCCGTGCAGAGAAATCAGCATCTGCGTTGACCTGCCGGATGGAAAACCCGCACGGTGCAAAGACACCTCAATGATAGACTATTTCCTTCTGCGTTGCCGGATAATTGGTCTGCCACAGTTTTGTCCTTCTGATTTCATTGCCCTCTGCATCATAATAAACCTTGTATGTATCCACTACATAACCGGTCCGTTTACTGTGACCGGCCTGGCGCGTTCCAAGCGGCAGAGATTCATCGAGGGTATAGAGCACCTCATTGGACGGCTTGATTGTCTGAATCGTATCAGATACCAGATTGATGCTGGCAAACTCGATTGGAATCAGGCCGTACACCTCAACCGTTATCCGGTATTTCTCATACCATGCCCGGATAAAAATCGGGTAATTGGATGTATTCTTAAAGACAAAGTCGCGGTTTGGCCAGTTCACCGTCGCATCTTCGCCTCTTGGTACATAGATGGATGGCCAGCTGTGCGCATAGCGCCTCACAATCTCCATATCCGCCCGGACGACCGCATTAAACAGTGTCGATGAGGTCTGACACACGCCGCCGCCTGTATCATCAATCAGCACACCGCCAATAATGGCATGGGCATCCCGGTATCCTTTGTCGCTCGTCCTCTTTCCTGTACAGTTATTGAAGGACATCGTCGCACCCGGCTGGACCACCTGTCCGTTAATCGCCTCGGCAGATAGCGCGATATTGACATTCCTGTCGCGGTCTCTGGTCGTCTCCGTTGTAAACGTTGAGATCAGGCCGAAATGCCCCTC